>NZ_JBITPL010000016.1:0-224648 GCF_050467885.1 Rossellomorea sp. NRS-1567
GTTCAATGTGTAAGTGCTTCTCTCGAAGCGACCCTTACTATGTTACACGATCAATCATTTGATGTCAATAACTTTTTTGAAATTGTTATGATCAAGTTCATCGTGTTTTGTTAGCCGTTTGTGGCAACAAATAATACTTTACCAGTTAACTTCGCAGAAGTCAACTTCTTTTTAAAACTTCATCAAAAAAATATTGAGAACCACTCCACCTTCTATAATGAAGAAAATGGCTCCGCAGGCAAGATTCGAACTTGCGACCGATCGGTTAACAGCCGATAGCTCTACCACTGAGCTACTGCGGAATAATGAAATGGTGGGCCTAAGTGGACTCGAACCACCGACCTCACGCTTATCAGGCGTGCGCTCTAACCAGCTGAGCTATAGGCCCATTAAAAAATTGGAGCGGGTGAAGGGAATCGAACCCTCATCATCAGCTTGGAAGGCTGAGGTTTTACCACTAAACTACACCCGCATGAAGAATTGGAGGCGGCAACCGGATTTGAACCGGTGATAAAGGTTTTGCAGACCTCTGCCTTACCACTTGGCTATGCCGCCGTTGGCTGGGCTAGCTGGATTCGAACCAACGCATGTCGCAGTCAAAGTGCGATGCCTTACCGCTTGGCTATAGCCCAATATAAAGGGCGACTGATGGGAATCGAACCCACGAATGCCTGAACCACAATCAGGTGCGTTAACCACTTCGCCACAATCGCCATGCTTAACATATCTTTGGCAGGGGCAGTAGGAATCGAACCCACACCAAAGGTTTTGGAGACCTTCGTTCTACCGTTAAACTATGCCCCTATATAATAGAGAGTTTTGTTAAAAATGGTGGAGGGGGGCAGATTCGAACTGCCGAACCCGAAGGAGCGGATTTACAGTCCGCCGCGTTTAGCCACTTCGCTACCCCTCCAAATAAAATAAATACTTAAAGATTCTTAAGTATAAATGGTGGCTCAGGACGGAATCGAACCGCCGACACATGGATTTTCAGTCCATTGCTCTACCAACTGAGCTACTGAGCCATATTATAAAGAAGATTAAATTTTCAAATGATCAACTTCCCTATTACTAAGTAATTGAAAATGGCGGTCCGGACGGGACTCGAACCCGCGACCTCCTGCGTGACAGGCAGGCATTCTAACCAACTGAACTACCGGACCAGAGTTTTTTGACGATAGTCAAAATAACTTTCATTATTTGCGCAAGCAAAATAGGTTTCATTACCTTGACGACAGTCAAAATAACTATCCATGCGTGACTCTTCAAGGGATATCCTATCCTAAGTCAAAATGGTATTGCGGGGACAGGATTTGAACCTGCGACCTTCGGGTTATGAGCCCGACGAGCTACCGAACTGCTCCACCCCGCGACGATATAAGTATGAAATTTCCCACGAAAGGAATTATGGAGGAGGAAGGGGGATTCGAACCCCCGCGGGCTGTTACACCCCTGTCGGTTTTCAAGACCGATCCCTTCAGCCGAACTTGGGTATTCCTCCGTGTATAATGGACCCTGTAGGACTCGAACCTACGACCGGACGGTTATGAGCCGTCTGCTCTAACCAACTGAGCTAAGGGTCCTTATAATCGTGCGTCATGTATTTAGTAATAGCGGCGGAGGGGATCGAACCCCCGACCTCACGGGTATGAACCGTACGCTCTAGCCAGCTGAGCTACACCGCCACGAAACGTTTACTATTCAATCTGAATCTTGATTAAGTAAGATTCAATGAAGTTTATTTGCTTACGCAAAAATCTTTGGTGGAGCCTAGCGGGATCGAACCGCTGACCTCCTGCGTGCAAAGCAGGCGCTCTCCCAGCTGAGCTAAGGCCCCAAAAGAAGTGGTCGGGAAGACAGGATTCGAACCTGCGACCCCTTGGTCCCAAACCAAGTGCTCTACCAAGCTGAGCTACTTCCCGATATATGGCGCGCCCGAGAGGAGTCGAACCCCTAACCTTTTGATCCGTAGTCAAACGCTCTATCCAATTGAGCTACGGGCGCTAAACAATTCATTTTATAAGAAACAATGGTGCCGAGGACCGGAATCGAACCGGTACGGTAGTCACCTACCGCAGGATTTTAAGTCCTGTGCGTCTGCCAGTTCCGCCACCCCGGCTAGTTTGGAGCGGAAGACGGGATTCGAACCCGCGACCCCCACCTTGGCAAGGTGGTGTTCTACCACTGAACTACTTCCGCGAAATATTATGGTGCGGGTGAAGGGACTTGAACCCCCACGCCTCGCGGCGCCAGATCCTAAGTCTGGTGCGTCTGCCAATTCCGCCACACCCGCATGGTGTTTCGCTGTCGCAAAACGATAAAATATTTTGCTTATGCAAAAATCTATGGTGAGCCATGAAGGATTCGAACCTTCGACCCTCTGATTAAAAGTCAGATGCTCTACCAACTGAGCTAATGGCTCATCTATACAGTAAGGAATCAAATGGTGCCGGCAAGAGGACTTGAACCCCCAACCTACTGATTACAAGTCAGTTGCTCTACCAGTTGAGCTACACCGGCATATTAATTACCCACTAACAAATAATGGTGGAGGATGACGGGATCGAACCGCCGACCCTCTGCTTGTAAGGCAGATGCTCTCCCAGCTGAGCTAATCCTCCATATTGGTGACCCATACGGGATTCGAACCCGTGTTACCGCCGTGAAAGGGCGGTGTCTTAACCGCTTGACCAATGGGCCATCTTGTCAAAGCGTCCCGCTTAAGGACATGTATAACTATATCAGTTAATTTCGCAGAAGTCAACTTCTAGTTAACAAAAAACGAAAACTTTTTTTACCATACTCAGCTTAACATTTTTGTAAGCCGAAAAAGAATATACCACATATTTAAAGTTTATATCAATAGTGAATTTAAGAATCTCTTCAATTTCACTGTTGATTTCTCATTCATCGTGAAAACTTTTCATGATCCCTCCCCTCTTTAGTGAAATTGATCAACACCCACTAATCTCCTTCCATCATTTCAGTTAATGATAGGCTTTGCCTTCTTTCACCAACATAGATATAGAGCGTTTTAATATCTAATCAGCTTAACTCATTGGAATTAAGAGGGACGATGAAGAATAGTGTTGTTGAAATTTGTCCACCTCTCTCAATAAATGAAATTGTAGATTTTCAAAAAAGGTCCGTCCCTCATCGCTTTAAAGTGATGAGGGACGGACTTTCAGGTTTAAGCTTGTTTACACCATCTCTTTGGGAGTTGAATACGATGGTAATAGATTATAAATGGGGTGATGGATTCATGGAGCTTGCAACGATACTGTGCGGGCCGATTATTCGTCGGGTGGAGCCTGCAAAAGCTTCTATATGGATTGCATTGAGCAAGCCGTATGATATTAAAGCAGAGTTATTCAAGATTAAACAAGGGGACCATTCTCATCTTTATGACTATAAAAGAATAACCT
Source organism: Rossellomorea sp. NRS-1567 (assembly GCF_050467885.1). Lineage (NCBI taxonomy): Bacteria > Bacillati > Bacillota > Bacilli > Caryophanales > Bacillaceae > Rossellomorea > Rossellomorea sp. NRS-1567. The sequence continues at coordinate 3,426 of NZ_JBITPL010000016.1, forward strand.
GTGAGACTGAGACGAAAACGGTACAAGCAGGAAAGAACTTATATATAAGTATAATGAACGTATCTCCACATGCCGGATCCTTTCCTACTGATAAATTACTGGGATACAATTTATTGTTTGAAAATAGTGTGGAAACACTGGACCTCGGCAGCTTTGACTTACTTTCCCCCACTCATCCACACTCGATTGTCTACGAAAATCTCGCATACCCAACCTTTTATATGAACGAAGGAAATACATCGAATATTCTATACGGATCCTGTCGAAAGCTGCACGGTGTTGGAACAGATGTATTGGTTCAAGCGGATAAAACCATTGCGTCAACCTTCAATAATGCCGATAGACCATCCTCTCTATTTTTAATGGGAGATCAAATATATGCCGATGATGTAGCAGATCCCCTATTTAAGATCATCACAAGGTTCGGTAAAGAACTGGTGGGACAAGAAGAAGACCTTGGTTCCATTGAACCACGCTTAAAAGAAGATCCTTTTAAGCAGGGAATTAAGCAGATCAATGGCAGGCAATATATTACGGAACACTTTTGCAAATTCACGTCCAGAAAAGCTGCCAATCATCTGTTCAGCTTGAGTGATTATGCAGCCATGTATATTTTGTCGTGGAATCCCTCATTATGGGAACTTGCACACAAGGAAGGAATGTTCGAAACCTTTCAAGAAGCAATGGATAAGAATGAATTCTATTTTGTCTTTAAAGATCCAGAAACCAAGGAGCATAAGTTCGAATATCGACAGCTTCAAGCACGCTATCAAAAGCAGATGAAAGAACTGGCTAAACTGGAAGAAAGCTTATACTCTGTCAGAAGAGTATTAGCCAATACACCGACCTATATGATGTTTGACGACCATGATATAACCGATGATTGGAATCTGACACAGGATTGGAAAAGGGGTGTTTGGAACGCTCCATTGGGGAGACATGTCATTAGTAACGGTTTGGCATCCTATTGGCTTTTTCAAAGTTGGGGGAATGAGCCTGATACGTTTACCCATTTCGGTCAAACCATGCAAACCTATTTTGATTCGCTACAACCTGGATCTCTCCCCCACTCCAACTGGATACATTCCCTATGGAACTATGATTCTTGGCATTATACCGCACCCACTACCCCGATAGCTGTTTTTCTTGATACCAGAACCCAGCGGGGTTATGTAAATAAACCAAACCCCGTGAAGGTTGGTACAAGGATAAACGAGGAACGATATAGTCCAAACCTTCTTCATCGAGAGGGGTGGAACCGGATTTCGACTAAACTGGCAGCGTCAGGATGGAAGAAAGGAGAATCCCTGATCATGGTATCCCCCTCTCCTCTTTATGGAATCGGATTGATCGAGAACTTTCTCCATGACTACATGCTCCCCCTCAGGACGTTTGGTTTACCTGTGCAAAGCAATTTCGACTTAGAAGCCTGGAAATACAACGGGAAAGGCTTCAGTGACTTCCTTCATCAGATAGCCGCCTGGGACCCAAGCGATTGCATCATCTTATCCGGTGATGTTCATTCGGCTTCGTCCGTACAATCCGACATTACCTTTCGCAATGGCCGGAGATTGAAGATACATCAGTTTACGAGCAGCCCGATCAAGAATATGAGCTATACAGGGATATGGGGAGCCGTCATGAAATTCATCATCGCCTTGAATGCCAGAAAAAGGACCAATCGGACGATCTACCGCTACTGTAATCATCAATTTGATCTATTTCGGGAGGAACAGGAAAGCGGCGTTCCATCTGACTATGTATGGAAGGAAAACATACGCTATCTAAATATCAGCGAGTCTTCTCTTATTGAAATTAAGAATAATATCGGATGGTTAAGGGACGGGAAGGCAGGTCCGTTTTCACGGCTCATTGTTTAGGGACGAGGGGACATCCCCCTTGTCCGAATTCCCCTTTCTAATAAAGTTGGAAGAGGTAGTAAGGAATCCATTTCCCTATTCAAAAAATCTCCAATAGCCAATAACTGTGCATCAAACAGGTGAAGCTATAGGAGACGGCTGCAATGGCTGAAACACTGAGTAAAATGCCAGAAGACCTCTTATCCGAATTCATACGGCATAGAAGAAGAAATAAGATTAGAGAAAGTCCACCTTTCAATAGCAGAAATAACCATGGACTGGTAAGGTAGAGATGATTCATAAGAGGATTGGCTTCTGTTATGTAATCGAAATGTAAGCCATACATAGTCAGAGCTGCATCTAAGAGGTTTAGAATTGCGATGTAAAGGAGTAGTAGCCTCATGGAATGGATTCTCCTATTCATAAAGGAATAATCGTTCTTTTTTAAGAACACACAAACCTATTATAATACAATATATTTCCTATCGCATAGTAAATAAATTCATTATTAAGAACTAAAATGTCCAAGGTATGGAAATCACCGTGTCAGAACCATCCTCAACAGAAAAAAACACTCATTGCTTGAAACCTTCAAAATCTTAAACAAACGTTTATTTACTCGAATTATTGCCTGTCCTCATAAGGATTTAGCCGTTAATCAAACGTTTGTTTAAAAAACGAAATCTACTTGATACTTCCTCAATCTATCAATAGTCTAATACCAAATAAAACCTCAACCCTTTTTACCAGGGTTGAGGTTTTGTGGTTTTGTATGTTGCTATAGATCCTCAGTGGTCAAGTCTATTGCTTCTTTTTCTTCCCCTTCTCATCCACCTTAATCACAACAGTAGTCAAAGGATCCAAAGTCAAAGTATCTTTCGTCAATGTAAATCCGGACTTCTTGGAAACCGGCTTTGTTCCCGCCTCATCGTTGTCTACTACAACCTTGCCTTTAGAGAAGTCATAGTCACCCACCGATAGGGTACGCTCTTCGCTATCGGCATTGACGAATACATAGTACTCTCCCGTACCATCAGTGGATACATTCTTATAAGCAAGCATCAAGTCTGTATCAGTCATTTCAGGAATATCCAATAAAGATACATTCTGGTCAACCAGCTCCTGCTCACCTAAACGGAAAGCATTCGTTGATCTTCTAAGCTTAATCAAACCTTCTGTATATTCTCTCGTCGTTGTATTGATTTCATATTTCTTTTTATTCGTTGCTTTTTCCCAGTCGAACTTGTTGATGGCGTCGGATGAATCATATGAGTCGTGGATGAAGTAGCCGAATGGGTTGCCCGCTTCGTCTTCCAGTTCATGATATTTCTGTTCCGGTACGCCTTCCCCTAGCCATTGCTTGGTTCTTCCGTATTCCTGTCCTGCATGGATAAAGGCCGTTCCCTGCGATGTCAGGATCATGGAGTTTCCAAGGCGGATACGCTTATGAATCTCCAGGTTGTTTTCCGGAATGGCCGGGTCCTTTTTGATCGATTGAGCAATGACATCGTATAACGGCAGATTGTCATGTGCTGCGATGTATTGGACCATATCACCCGGGTCGTCGTCTGCCGTGTTGCCCGGCTGCCCTTTAATGTTGTTAAAAATCGTGTTGATGTCGCGTGCGCCGCCTGTCAGGAATCGTGGCTCTCCTTCTGAACCGAATCCTGACTTCAGTTCGTTACGGATTTCGTCTGAGAAGACTCCTACGTCGTCGGTTTTGTCCATCCAATCCTGGTCGGCACCCATTCCTTCTAATGAAGGATCAGATAAGTGTCCCGCGAATGTTCTCCAGCCTTCACCGATGAACAGTGCATCCGGGTTGATTTCAGCCGCTGCGTCATAGGCTTTTTGGATGGATGGGTAGGTTGCGTCGCCCATCATATCGAATCGCATGCCATCGATCTTGTATTCATCGAACCAGTATTTCACTGAGTCGACCATCAGCTTTTCAGCCATGGTATGGTTGGTTGCCAGGTTGTTTCCGAAACCTCCAAGGAAGTTTCCTTTGTCGTCCTGGAATGCATAGTAGTTAGGAACGATGTCGTTCAGTGTGCTTGTTTTCGCCATATGCGTGTAGACCACGTCGAGGACGACACCCATACCCTTATCATGAATCGCATCGATCAATCGTTTCGTTTCTTCGATTCGCAATTGCGGATCAGCGGCATCCTGTGAATACGCACCATCCGGGGAGAAATAGCTGTGAGGATCATAGCCCCAGTTGTATTCATTCCCTCCCGCTGAATACTCAAGCTCACGTTCGCCCATATTCGTTTCATCGCCGTAGTACCAGGCCATGATCGGAAGCAGTTGAACATGGGTCACACCCATTGACTTAATGTAATCAAGCTTTTTGATGAAGGCATCATAAGTACCCCATCTTTCTTTCTTCAAATCTTTTTCAATCGAAGGATCAGACGTAAAGTCACGGACGTGAACCTCGTAAATGACCGCATCTTCACGTTTTTCATACTTATCAATGGAAGCATGGCTGAATTTCTTAGGATCGGTTCCTTTTAAATCAACGATTGCTGCCTTCCCGACGTTATCGCCATCAGGTCCTGCTTCACCTTCTGTATTAACGGTAAAAGCAGCCATTGATTTAGCGTAAGGATCCAAGACTTTTTTCGTTACGCCGTCATTGGTTACTTCATATTGATAGTAGTAGCCTTTCAGGTCTTTCACCTTTAAGTCTTTTGCTTTTACTTCCGTTGACCAGACACCTTGTTCACCAAAGGTCAGTTCCACACTGCCAATTGGTTTCGCGGCATCTTTTTTATCAAAAAAGTTCGCGATGACTTTGCTAGCTTTCGGCGCCCATAGTTTTAAGGTTGCGTTTCCTTTTTCATAGGTGGCACCAAGGTCATCACCATCGTAAGCATACTTATTATCAAGCAATCTCCAGCCTGCCGCTGCTGAAACCGTTCTGCCCGAGTAGGTGATGGATAGCGGCAGTTTTTCCAGGTCAAAATCAGCTTTCACTTCCACTGTTTTGTCTCCGGTGATTTCAGCACTTTCCACTGTCACATCGGATCCAGCGCTGTCTTTGATGGCTAAACCGGACAATAACGCTTCTTCTGTCAAACCATCTGTCATCGTGAAATTCAGACGGATCGTATCGTCTGAAAGGACCTCAGAAGAAATCAGCCCTGTAGCCACGTCGCCATGTGGGGAAATATAGACATTGTCTTCACCTTGCTTCACCCACAGATGATCATACTTATCCAGTAAGTTGAAAGACTTGTCTCCCCCATCTTTCTCTCCCGTAGCTTCATTCACTACTAGGAAGCCAAGGTTTTTGGCACCTTCATTAAGTTCAACATCTACATACGCACCATAGCGGTCCTCTTTTGTAAAATCAATGGCATCTGTCGGCCACGTGGCAGGGGCATTCTTCACGTCTCCCCACGTCCATAAACCGAAGTTCTCATAATTCCTATCTTCACGCTCATAATGAATACGCACCGTGTTCTCCGGCAAATCAACCGGCTCATACGTATACACCTTATCCGATCCTTGTTGGATCCATATCTCGTTTACCTCTGGTGAAGGGATCGTAAATCCTTTATCTCCACCATCTTTACCGGCATCCCCTTTGGTAATATCCATTACAAGGAAGCCAATATTCTTTGCGCCTTCAGCCAGGGGAACATCAATGTACGCTCCATAGCTGTCGGTCTTTTCAAACATGGTAGCACCTGTCGGCCAGTTAGCCGATGGTGAAGCCACATCGTTCCATAGCCATGCACCGTAGTTTTCGTAGTTTCCATCGGTACGGTTGTAGTGGATACGGATATTGTTTTCCGGAACAGGTTCTACTTCAGGACCTTCTCCCCCTGAACCTGATCCTTCTTCAGCACTTGTAATCCTTCCACCTTCAACGGTCAACAACGCGGTACCGCCGGCTGCTTTAGAAGGAAGGGTCAACGTAATTTCATTTCCTCCGTCAGCATTGTATGCTTGCCCGGAATAAACATCCGTCACGACTGCTTCAGGTGAATCCACTATCAACGTAATCTCTTTCGCTTCGTCCCCCACGTTCAAACCAACGTATACGGAATCCTCTTTATAGTCACGGGAGAAAACGAGGAATTTATCGCTATTTGAACCGCCTACAGTTATTCTCTCCCCTTTAGCGAACACATCGGAATGTGCCCCTCTAAAGTTTAAAATCTTCGAATAGTGCTCCAACACGTCATTATTTTCTACATCATCCCAGGCAAAATCATAACGGTTATCATATTCAGGATAATTGTTCGCTCCGCTTTGCCCGAGTTCTTCACCGTAATAAATGACCGGCTGTCCCTTCGACGTTGCCTGAAGTGAAGCGGCCACTTTCAGTTTGCCTTCATCTCCGCCTAACGAATACAAGAATCCGTCTTCGTCATGACTTCCTAAAAATTGTCCAAGTGTTGCTGTGTTATCGATTTTTCCGTTTCGTGCCGTCAGTTTATCATTGGCTGATTTCAGGTTGCCGCTTACGAATTCATGAGCGATACCTTTGAAACCGAAGTCCAGAAGGGAGTCCATCATTCCAGTATCAAGATATCCAAATTGGTTATCAGAACTCGCTCCCCATGCTTCACCAATCATTTTGTGCTGAGGCATTTTTTCCGTTATGGCGTTTTTAAATGCCATCCATGTCGTATCTTCCACGTGCTTTACAGTATCGACACGGAAATAGTCGATCGTATTCCCTTTTGCCGTTGTCGCTTTCTCGATCCAATCCGTTTGCCAATCGATGATTTGCTGGCGAACTTCTGGATTTTCCGTGATGACGTCTGGAAGTCCTGCTAATTCACCGACCACTTCATCCGCACCGACATCAGCACCTTGACGAACGATGTCGCTGTACTGGTCTCTTTCTGCATCCGTCGGATAACCTGCAGGACGCTTATCCTCAGCAAGTTCTCCATTGATTTCTTTCAATCCATACCCTGTATGATTCAACACCACATCGACCATGATTTTAATCCCGCGGTCATGTGCTTCATCGATTAGCGTATGGAATTCTTCCATGGACCCAAAGTGAGGATTCAGCTCACCGAAGTTACTCGCCCAGTAGCCGTGGTAACCAAAATAAGGCTGATCCGATTCCCCGTTTGTTTCAACGGAACGGACATCATACTTGATATTTTCAACGACCGGACTGATCCAGATCGTATTCACACCAAGATTATCAAGGTAATCAAGTTTCTCCGTGATCCCTTTGAAATCTCCACCCTGGTACGTTCCTCTTTTGCTTTGATCATAATTCAGATTGTAAGGATCATCATTGGACGTATCCCCATTGAAGAACCTGTCTGTCAGCATGAAATAAATGATGGATTCATCCCAATCGAGATCCGAATCGCCGACAGACTGTCTTGCTTTTACTTCGATTTCAGTCGTTCCCTCATAATAGTTCCCGTAAGAATCCACTAGGGTCAGAGGAATCGATTTCGTTCCTGCCGTTACGTCATCATCGACGGCTAATGTCACTTCCTTTAATGAAGGATCGATTTCAAGTTTCTCTGATCCGCCTAATGAAGAAGCATCCGCCGTGATTTTTTGGATTTTCACATCCTCTGTCAGTCCATCGACAGCCACCGTTAAGACAGCGTTTTCATTATAGTCCACGGCAGTTGGTGACACTGAACCCGTAACCGTCAGATCCGCTTTTTGGAAATCAAGAAACGACTCGCCGTCCACTGTATTGTAAGGGTCACTAACTTCTGTCGTCACACCGTCCTTCGTGATTAAAAAGGAGTAAGCGTTTTTCCCGTTTGGAATGTTGTCGTAGGCAAGTACGAATCTCTCATTCTCCGGTTCATACGTCATTTCCTTTGTTTCCCCGTTGTACTTCAACTCTACTTTTTCAATCGTATCCATCGCATCGTTTGCGAACAATTCTTTATCACGATAATAGAACGTCGCATTACCCTGATCGATCACTGGAGCCGATCCATCGGGTACAATGCGGATTTCCTCGACACCGCTTGTTATGTATGACTTGGTGATGGTGTCGTTTTGGTTCACTTTAATAAAACGATCGCCAAACTCCTTCTCCGCCGTATTCCAATCCTCGGTACTGCGAAGAACAAATCCGAATTGCTCTGTTTCAGATGCAACGGCAATGTTTGCTACCGCCACTCCGTTTTCATAGGAGTCAAAGTTGATTTGATCATCCTTTACTCCTGTATTCCAGGCCCATATATTCCAATCACCATACGTTTGATCTTCACGGATATACGTGAAGCGCACCGTGCGATCACTAGACTCTGCTGATTCAACTGTGGCATTTCCATCCGCCACTGCAGAAGCTGCCGGTGCAAATGGTGACCACAGACTTAGCAGCATCATTAAAGTCATTAAAATTGAGAATCGACGCTTAGTCCTATTTCCCATTCATGTTTTCCCCCTCTTAAATTGGATTAATAGAATAATAGAAGTGCTCTTGATGGTTGTGGAAACGTTTGCACAAACAGGTAAAAAAATGTGAGGTTATTCTTGGTATAGTTATTTCGAACTAGTGCAAACGCTTGCAATTATCTGTCTATTTTATTTTACAACACATTCATAGGAGTGGCTATATGACAAAAGGGGGATTTTATTCCTATTATTATCGTAAACATAGCGGCTACTTTATAGTAGTAGATTTCACTGCAGGCAGATTCTTTTGGGGTGAGACTTTGCTCGATTGAAGATCCAACGGCTATATTTTGTATGCTTATGAACGGAAAATGACTTAAGATTGTCTTTTTTTAGCTGGAGTGGGAAGCTGAACGGAGTGGTGGGGGCCGGTTTGGCTTTTAATCCTGATACGGAACCCTCTCGCAGAGAAATCAATCCGGATTGTGCTATATTCAATCCGGATATGAGGTTATCAATCCTGTTTTAAGATTATTAATCTTGATTTTGATTTATTGATCCTCTTTGCGAATAATTGATCCTCCGTGACGAATTTTCTTTGCCCAGGGGCGCCGGGAAGCAGTGATCATTCAAGTCGACGTTCCTCATCTACCGATTGCCAAAGAGCCAAAAAAATAGGAACAAGCGGATGACCTGTCCCTACAATGTCACACGATCCACTTGTTGACGCAGTTGGATCATGTTGTCTTTCACTCGTTGTGAGATTTCACACAATGCTTGAATTGAATTTCCTTTATGTTGACTGAGCTGGTGGACGATGTCGTCAAAGAGCATTTCCATTTCTTCATGAATGGCCATGGCCGACACATTGTAAATATGGATATTGGAGTAACTCGTTTTATCAAAAATCGCTGAGTCGATATAGGGTCTGAAGCTGTCAAGTAACGCGGGGAATCCGATCGTCAATCTGGTTAATCCGTCCCGGAGCCCTTCTATGGTCGCAGCCAGCTCATCAATCGGCTCCAGTGCGGAAGAAACGTACGAGCGGATTTTGTCATCGAAGTCCGAGAAGATGCTGATGATCTTTCCAGGAACCGTCCCACTCAGGGCAATATTCATGGCACCCTTGATTTGGGCGGAAATGACCTCCAATGTGTTTTCAATCGTAAAAGCAATACCCGACAATCCGCCTAAAAGCGGTAATAGAAAACGGTGTGAAACTCCTTTGAAAGCTTCAAAGGATCCATCTAAATAAATCTCTTTCACCTTCATGCCAATGAGCATGTGATTGGACGTTTCCAGCACGTAATCGTTTTTCTTCGGCATCACTACTTCATGTTGAACCGAAGCCTCTCCCGAAATGCTTGCACTTAAAGAAGAATCACGTTCTCCAAAGTTTTTTGCAAGGTCCCCAACCTGACTCTGAAATTCTGCTATGTGACTATTCATTTTCACACTATTGGCTTTTATAATCTCATAGTGTGCCAGCATCTCGTTCACAAGGAGATCCTCCAGGGTTTCCTTTCCCCCGCTAAATAGCTCCGGGATTTCTTTATGAAGGATGTTCTGCAGGAATCCTGTCAGACTGTTAATCTCCTGTTTGAATTCAAGCAGCTGATTCCGGGCCTGACCGAAAATGCTTTCGACACTGATGCTTCGGTTGAATAAATGCTCCACGAGTTCGACAGGTGGGGAATTCAACACACCATTGAGAGATTTACTGGCGTTTTCAGCCATATTCAAAAGAGAAATAAGGTGGTCGATTTCCGAGGTCAAACGGTGTCCAGTCGTCGTGATGCCGATGAATAAAGGATTACCAATCAAGTTTTCGAAAGAATCCTCAAAGATCATCTGCAGTCGGCTCAACCGTTCTGAGTATCGGTCTCCTTCATGCTGGGCGATTTCCTGCGAATTGGACAGGTAGTCCTGGGCGTATCCCAACCTTGTGGTGACATCACCTGACAGGGCCTCAGCCAACAGGTTCAGATTCTCGCGATTGATTTCGATCCTGTCTGAATGACCTCCATAGAGAGGTTCCCCCGTCCAGATGCTTGTCATGATGTGGGCATCAGCCTCAACATGGATTTCACCGTAACCAGGTTCCCCATCTAGACCAATTACGTATTTCCCACCGTCGGTATACCCCGTATGATTGTTTGTCAGGATACTGAACTTCTCGCCGATCATCGGTATACCTGTCGAAATATCGTATCTCTTTCCAGGGATACGGGAATCGAGATTCAGGGCGATAAGAGTTCCGGTTAAGACGTCATAGTTGGTGAAGTAGTTGGTGATGTTGTCGTAGCTTTTGTTTGGATCGATTACACCCTTTGGAAATAATGCTGGATTTAGAGTAACGGATTTTATATCAGGTCGATTTCTTACAGCGTAGTTTGCAAGAGGACCCCCTAGGGAGTTTCCGGTAACGGAGCTAACTCCCCCCTCATTCATATACTCTTTTTGTATTCTATTTAAATATTCAGCGGAAGCTTCAAGTTGAGGCAATGTTAGGTCGCTTAACAGTTGAACATCGGTTAATAAGTCTTGCTTTCCATTCTCAGCAGCTGCGTCTGTACCAACATATACTATGGTTATTTCTTTTGTTGATTCATTTCGGACAGTAAACGCGTCTAATCCAGTTGGAGTATTATAATTTGTATCCATTACTAAGTACTCTATACCATTGACTTCAACAGTACTATCAAGTCTAGGATATTTATAGGCATGTAACCCTGCTAACTCTACTAAGTTCCTATCGTTTGTTGCAACATTTATATTATTATTAACATCCATTTCCTTTAAGTTTCTTCCCATTTTTTTATTCACCCCAACCTTACTTAATCACAATATAGTCAGGAACCCCTATACGTAATGAGTTGTCTTTATAGCCATCATCCACTTTTTCATTAATTAAATTATCATTAATAATTAAACTATAACTACCTTTAGGTATAGAATTCATTTCCTTTAAGTCTTCAGGAATCTGGTTAAATAATTCCGTACTAGGTTCTACGTTCTCCTCTTCCATAAAAAGCTGTAGGTTTATCTTTAAATTTTCAACCGAAAACTTATCCATTGAAAAAAGGGATTTAAGTTCACTAGGAGAAGTGTTTGGGTTTGCAATATACGCATCATAAACAGGCTTTATAGCTTTGTCAGAAGAAGAGGTCGTTATAAAGTAATAGGGGGTCATATATCCGGTTCCTCCAACATTTTCTATAGCTTCTCTTGTTTTACCAACCACCTTATTCTCTGCCACTATTTTATTAAGGTACTGATCAAGTTCAGCAAACTCTTTCTCAAACATTAAATGATATAGTCCTCCACGGATTGCACTTTCCACTTCTCCATCAAGAGTTACTACTTCATTCATCATCACTTTTTCTTCACTCAAATCAATTGGCACTATTGCGGTCGTATAGAAGTGAACAGGTCCTGTTGATTCGACAAACACAGTCGCACCATCCACATTCCCTACTATATTGTGCACTTTGACGTCTATTTTATATTTTTCTATAAAAAAATCTTTAACAGCTTTTTGAACTTCATCACTTTTTTCTTCTGCAATTTTATCTGCGTCTTCTCCATTTCTGAGTACATATCCTTCACCTTTGTAATCTTGCACTCTCACAAAAGAATCTTTATATGGACCTGTTACCTCTTTTGAATCCACATTATTTTTTTCATTATCCATATTCATACATCCTCCAAGTAGTAATGAAAGTCCGATTCCGCATATAATCCATTTATTTTTCGTATTCATGAATGTCTGATCCTCCCTAATTGGATGGGTTCATTTAAAGAATTACCTTTATATTGTATAAAAGTCTGTAAAGTATTAACAGTTCAATCGGGTATTACTTAGAGCAATCAGATAAAACAGGAAAAAAGTAGGGGAGCAGACTTCTTTTTTACGTTTCTTTTATACTATTCATTTTGTATATTCAACTCATGCCTTCAGACTTATATATTTGTATAATTACCCCAATTATTCAAATGATAACCTATAAATCCTGAAAATAAATTTCCTGAAATTTATAACTATCAGACCTTAGATACGGCATACAGCTCACCACTTTAACATCACTTCTTTATAATGGAATCCGGAAACGTTAACTGCAAAGAATTGTCTTTGATCCCATCGTCTACTTTTTCATTAATTAAATTATCATTAATGATTACACTGTAATTCCCTTTAGGTATCGAACTCATTGACTTAATATCCTGTTGAACTTTATTGAATATTTCTCTATCAGGTTCTACATTTTCATACTCCATATATAACTGAATCGTAATATTATAATCTTCTGCTACGAAATCAGCTTTTGAGAATAGAGATTCAAGTTCACTGATGGGTGTGCCAGGATCTTTCAGATACGCCTCATACACTGGTTGGATAGCTTTGTCGTCCGGTGGAGTGGATAGATAATAATAGGGGGTCATATAACCTGCCCCTCCGACATTTCCAAGTGATTCTTTCCTTTTCCCTACAACTTCATTTTCGGACACTATCTTACTTAGATACTGATCCAGGTTATTAAATTCATCTTCAAATATAAGGTGATAAAGACCTCCTTGAATGGCGCTCTCAATATCCCCTTCCAAAGACGTAGCGTTATCCCCTACAACCTTTTTTTTGACTCAAATCAATTGGCACTATAGCAGTTGTAAAGAAATGAACGGGCCCTGTCGACTCTACAAACACCGTCGCACTATCCACATTTCCGACTATGTTACGGACTTTGACATCTGTTTTATAGGTTTCCATAAAGAAATCCTTAGCTGCTTTTTTTACTTCATCACTTTTTTCCTCTGCAATCTTATCTGCCTCTTCTCCATTTCTAAGGACATATGAGTCACCTTTATAATCTTGCACTCTCACAAAAGTATCTTTATATTCTCCGGTAGCCTCTTTTGAATCAACATTTTCTTCATTATCCATATTCATACATCCTCCAAGGAATAATGAAAGTCCGATTCCGTATATAATCCATTTTTGTTTAGCATTCATATATGCCTGATCCCCCGATCTTCATAATTTCTATGTACTTGGATATACACTACCCTACTCCTTAACTATCTCATCAGGAGTCGTTTTTTCGAGAGAATTTTCTTTCACCCCTTCAAACGACTGTTTGTGGACGGCATTGTCGTTGACGAAAATACTGTAAGTCCCCTTTGGTATATCATCCATGTTTTCAATATCGCTTACTACTTTATTAAATACTTTTTCATCTGGATCAGCATCTTCATCTTTCATAAACAAATTTATAACTACTTCAAACTTTGTCGGATCAAATGCTTGTTCATTGTAAGCAGCCCTTAATTTTTCTGTACTAACCTGAGGATCTTTCATATATAGATCATAAACTGGTTTTATCGCTTCATTATTTACAATAGATGAAGACAAGAAGTAATAGGGTGTCATATAGCCTGAACCTCCAACATTTTGAAGGGACTCAATCGTTCTCCCCGTAACAGGTTCTTCCTCTACAATTTTCTTTAAATAATCATCCAAACGTTCAAACTCATCATGAAGAACCTTCCTGTACAAACCTTCTGTTATGGCGCTCTCAACCTGCCCTTCTTGAGAAAACACACTGTCAGACTGGATTTTCTCATTTGACAGATCAATTGGCACAACTGCATACGTGTAAAAATGAAGAGGATCAGTTGATTCCACAAATACTGTAGCTCCGTCCACATTGCCCACAATATTATGAACCTTTACATCTGTCTTATATTCTTTCAAGAAAAAACCTTTCACCGCTTTCTCAACTTCTTCATGATTCTCTTCAGCAATCTTGTCTGTTTCTTCCCCATTTTTAAGGGTGTATCCTTCGCCATTGTAATCCAGGACACTTACATATTGATTCTTGACCTGCTTTTCAGGGTTTACTTTTTCATTGTCACCATTCCCATTCACACATCCGCCTAGCAACAATGAAAACGCGATTTCGCATACATACCATTTATTTTTAGTGACCATGAACGTATACACCTCCACTATTGAACTTAAAACATTTTATACATTCTTAATCCGTCAGAATAACTTCCTCTTCCACCGAATTATCTTTAAACCCCTCAAAGGATTCCTTATGAACTCCATTATCATTGACCGCAACCCTGTATGTCCCCGGAGGAATGGATTCTAAATCCTGCAAATCTCTGGCAACCTTTTCCATGACCTTTTCACTGGGGGGTACGTTTTCTTCTTCCATAAATAACATGATGTTGATTCTAAGCATGTCTGCTTCAAATGCCTGCGCTTCATATGCTTCCTTTAACCTCTTTACTTTAGTCTTCGGATTTTCCATATAAAGATCGTAGACTGGCTTGATTGCCTCATCATCTTTTAAAGAGCTTAGAGAGTAGTAAGGGGTCATATGTCCTGAACCACCGACATTTTGAAGGGATTCAATGGTTCTTCCAACAACCTTATGTTCCGAAGCCACCTTTTCTAGATAAGCACCCAGTTGATGAAACTCCTTTTCAAGGACCAATCTGTATAACCCTTCCCGAATCCCTCTCTCTACTTCTCCTTCCTGAGTCCTTACTCCATCTACAATGGTGTCTTCATTTAGTGACACAATGGCATATGTATAGAGATGGACAGGCCCTGTTGACTCGACAAATACCGTCACTCCATCCACATTCCCTACCAGATTATGAACCTTCACTTCTGTCTTATAGTTCTCTAAGAAAAAGGTTTTTACCGCTTGTTCAATTTCTTTCCGATGAGCTTCAGCGATCTTGTCGTTTTCTTCACCATTGTTCAGTGAGTAGCCTTCTCCTTTGTAATCCTGCACCCGTTCATATTGATCCTGGAACTGAGGTGTATTGTCTGAATCCGCACATCCTCCAAGTAGCAATGAAATCCCAATGCCGTATGCTGCCCATCTCTTTTTCCCGATCATTCTTACACCCTCCCTTCTAATCTCTGACAATCTCATTTGGAAACGCCCGTTCGAGAGAATTGTCTTTTACACCACCAAACGATTCTTTATGTACCCGATTGTCATTGATAAATACACTGTAGGTTCCCTTTGGAATTCCATCCATCCTTTCGATATCTCCCGTAACCTTATCAAACAATTCCTCGCTGGGTTTAGCGTCCTCCTCTTCCATAAACAGCATGATGGAAACTCTCAGATTGTCCGCGTTAAACTTTTCTTCATTGAAAGCTTCCCTCCACTGTTCTGCCGATGCTTGCGGGTTCCTCAAGTACAACTCATATGCAGGCAGGATCGCTTCATCGTCAATGGTGGACGACCCGATGAAGTAGTAAGGGGTCATATATCCAGCCCCACCAACGTTTCCAAGAGATTCAACTGTACGGCCAACAACCTCCTCTTCGGCAACGATCCTATCAAGATACTCATCAAGACGATCAAATTCTTTATCAAATATCATCCTGTATAATCCATCCGTTATCCCACTCTCCACCTGCCCTTCCTGTGAAAAAACGCGATTCGTACTCACTTTCTCTCCATCGAACGGAATCACCGCATACGTGTAAAAATGGAGCGGTCCTTCAGATTCAACATACACTGTGGCTCCATCTACATTCCCAACCAGATTATGAACTTTAACCTCTGTCCTATACTCCTCCAGAAAGAACTTCTTGACTTCCTTTTCAATCTTCTCTTTATTAGCTCCTGCGATCTTGTCGTTTTCCGATCCCTGATTCAGGAAGTAACCTTCTCCTTTATAGTCCTGCACCCGTTCATATTGGGTGTTCGGGTTCACTTTAGGAGTTTCTTCTTTTTCAACACAACCGCTTACTAGCAGAATCATGGTTGCATATGTGGTAATCGTTTTCTTTTTCAATCCTCATCATTCCTTTATAATATAATCCCCACGCTCCAGACTGAGCCTCTAAAGAAATTGCTGTATTTATAGAAGTAATCTTTAGAATCCGTAGGCTTATAGAGATATTTTTAGTTTCTAAATCATTGCTTAGATTCAATAACTATATATTGGACTATTTACCGCAACATATAAATTACATAATTGTATAAATACCCCAATTTCCTATATATAACCATTGGTTGGCTCATGTATTTTATCATTAAGAAATCCCTATTTCTCAAGAAACAAAGTCTTGGAATGATGAAGGAGTCAGCTCTTTATGACAAACTCCCGTGGCTCTCTAATCGAAACTTTAATTCTGGAATCAACTAAGCTAGCAGGAAATACAGATGAAAATTCCCTTTCTTCACTAGTCTTGACTTCTACTACTAGTTTTGAGGATCAAAGTGAAAGTTAGATGGTTAAATCCTTACTCTACCAACTACTTATTTTTGTGACTACTTTGCTGAGTACATTACAAAGCCTGCCCCTGACTATTACCTTAGACTCACAAAAAATATTCCTAAAAGAATACTTTTTAGCGAAAAAGGGAGAATAATGCCATGACTATAGTATGAATTACACAAGAACCCAATATTTACATGTTTTTACATTTTTGAAAAAAATAACAAATAAAGTTAATATATAACTGAATCATCAAATAATTAAAAAAGAGGTGAATATTATGAAAATCAAAGTGAAAATCAAACGCACTATTCAAAATCAAAACCTTTGCATGTGTTACGCAAAGTGCTAGTACTTACTCTGAAAGAAGGTGGGATTTTTTCACCTTCTTTTTATTTTGATTTCTAAAAAGGCGGGAGCATTCGTGAAGAAACTGAAAGAAAGCTTAAATTTTAGAGGTTTTCCAGAGAAGAATGAGATCATGTATTATGATGGAGAAGATAAGGTATTGGAAGTAGAAGACTTTCACGCTATATGGACATTATTAGAGACATATAGAGGGGAAAATGAAGAGCTGCAAAAAGAAAAAAGGAGACAGTGGCAAAAAGAGTTCAGCATCTTAAATGAAGAGTGTGAGGTTCTATGCTCTTTTCTGGAGGAAAACGGTTTTTTATATGAAGAACCTCCAACTTCTACACATGTAAATCGGAACTCCAGAAATTTCAACTACTTTAATGTCTATGATCCCTCTTTAGAGTCAAGAACTATCCTTGACCAGATTGAAAGCTTACATATTGTCATTATCGGGGTTGGAACGATTGGTGCTACACTCGTCTTGACCCTCGCAAAATTAGGTATTAAGAATATCAGTATTATAGATCCTGATTTTGTAGAGGATAAAAACATCAGGGCTCAGGTCTTGTTTGATTACGAAGATGTGAATGAATATAAAGTAAATGTCATTAAGGATAAGCTCGCTTCAATAGAGCCTGAATGCGTGATCAACGGATACTCTCAAAGAATCAATAACATAGATGACCTGCTGGATCTAAACTTAGAACCTTTTCATTTTATATTCGGGTGTTTTGATGAATCTTCAGAGACGCTCCACAACGCCATCGCATCCCATGCTAACGACCTTTCATCAAAATACATTGTCCTTGGCTACTTTAATGATTCAACCCTTGCCAACGACCTGACTAGTCAGCAAGGGATGCTTACATTGCATGAGAGCTATAAGAATGCTACATCTTATTATATTAGTGAAAATCGCGGCACAATTATTCAGAGCTTAATTGGCTCCATTCTCATCAGCAAGATACTCGTAGATCATCTTCTGGATAATAGGACTTCTTCTAACTTAAGTTTTAACCTATGTGATTTAAATGCTACAAGTCTTTTCAATAGAACTCAATCTACATATAGTAATGATTTCATGTCTCAACTATCTCAACTAATGCCATTAGATGAGCAGGAAATCAGAAATAAAATGAATTATCTAAAGGAAATCATTGAATCTATTAATGAAATCCCAAACCATGTAGAATTAGAAGTATTATCCATGTACCAAATCTTTGATTTACTGCTCAACCTGGGTGCAATAGAGGAGTATAACCTTGAACCTGTTTATCAAGAATTTTTAGAACTGGTTGATCGATTAGATAATGAAGAGCCGGACGGCACGGTCTATTATTCCGAAGAACTGTATAATGATTATTTAAATTTGGTCAAGAACATTAAGATTCCTGATCTTGCTAACTCGCACATTTATGAAGTATTAAACAACTTAAACACTGTTAAGGATTATAATGAGAGATTAGGACTACAGCAAATGAGCCATTATTCCATGGTCGAAAAAGGGGAAGAGTTACTGGACTTTTTTATAAAGGTTAAAAAGAATTACAAGAAGGTCTCCTTAAATAGCTATTACAAAGAAACCTTGGGAGTGAAAAACGAAACCGTATTCTTATTCAAAGAGTTATTAGAGGACCATCAAGGTGAATTGATAACACTATTCGGAAAAACTTTGTTCCCATCCAGTGACGATAAAATGACGTTGATCGATTACCTTTATGAGATACCAAGTGGCACCAATTCATTCGTTAAGAATATAGAGAATTCTAAAGAATTACTAATTAACAGCTTAAAAACCAACTTTAACAATCCGTTCATGGTTGAACATGTAGAGAGAATGTTTAATGGATTTCATATAAAAGTGATTGAAGATTCTAACCATCATGGTATCAATAGAACGTATTACTTCCCTCAAACAAAAGATAACAAAATCATTCTTACCCACAAAGGGACTTTAGAAGACTTCTTCATTCTCTGCCATGAGTTGGGCCACGCTTACTATAATAATATGTATGGTCATTCTTATTTCGAACAAAGCCGCCAAATTCTAAATGAGGCACTGGCTTATTTATTTGAATTACAATGTCTCCAATCCATTATTCATAACGGAAACCTCCCGGATGATATAAAAAGTGATATTCACACTCAATATATCCATCGGGTAAATAAAATTGTCCTATCTCAATTTTCTATCTATCAACTGGAAGATACATTAATTGATTTCATCACCGAACATAATGACCTGACTTTATCTGATTATTTAGCGATTCAACGTGACTTAGACAAGAAATTAACCCCTGAAAATGTAACCTATATCAATCAAGAATTCACTCATATGAATGCATTATTAAACACATCCTTTGTCTTTGGATATAGAGATCACATCACTGATCCAATCGCTTATCTTCTTGCCTTTTCATTACTGACCAAATACAAAGGGAAAGAAAATTTACTTGATCTTAAGGTGAAAAGTGCACTAGAGAACAGTCATACGGGAATTGAAGTATTCACTAAGGAATTACTGGACACGAATGAGACCGTCCACTCACTCGTAAGGGATGGTCTTAAAGCGTTACATGGATTTATCGCTGCAGGAACTAAATCTGCTATATAGTATAAAGGGAACCAGCAATAGCAGGTTCCCTTTCTTGTTATGAAGCTTTTCTTTTTAAATGATTCTCGGCGTTAATCTCCAGATATGGAGGAAGACTTCGTAATGGTCTATTACTTGACCAATAAAAAACGATGAATAAACATAATAGACTTCCACCTGCAAATATATATTCACTACCAATAATCGTAGCCAGGTAACCTCCCAGGAAAGAGCCTAACGGAAGGAGAATGGTTGCGATACTGGAAATAAACGAAAACACCCTCCCCATCATATCTTCCGGCAGCAGTGCCTGAATCATTGAAAAAATAAGGATATTCGCAATTCCTATACCAATCGTGGAAATCCCGAACAGTATAATGGAAAGAAGAGATGATCCGATGAAAGCAGAACCCCCCCATGCGACACTAGAAAGGATAAACGATAAGATGATTACTCTTCCCAAAGGGATTTTCTTGAAATACATTGCTACCAGGGATCCTATTAGCATACCGATTGATAACGAAGCTAGATAGTATCCATAATATCTTTCCCCTCCCCGAAAATCCGCATATGCAGGAAGGATCGCATTGACCATCCCAAAGACAAAATTAGCAACGATCAATGGAACAATAAATTGAAGAATGGAAGAGTTCTTCACAAAGGTGAATCCCTCTGAAAGCTCCTTCTTATACATTTGAAAGCCGGACTTGATGGATGGATGGTCTTCAATTACCCTTTCTTTATTCTCATGATATTTAATGTTCTTAAAGAGCATGACAGCTAGTAAGAAGGTGACCGTATTGATAAGAAAAATATTAATTGCTCCTATCTTCACAATTACAATACCCGCTATCGCGGTTAAAACAAAGTCCGCTCCTTTATAAGCGATACTCATTAATGAATTAGCTTCAGGCAAATCTTCCTTATTAAGTACCTTAGGAATCATCGCTGATTGCGCAGGATATACGAACTGTTCAATGGCAACCACCCCGAACATGATGAACATAACAAACCATACATTACTGAACCCTAGGTAATAACTAATTGGAATAAGTAATATGAGACCACCCTGTAGCAACTGTGTGGAAATTAATATAGACCTTATCTTCCATCTGTCTACTAAAGGCCCCACTAAAAATTCCAGCACTTGAGGAATCATAATCAGTGCACCTGCAATACCTGTGTATAATGGACTGTTTGTCATTTCGTACACCAGCCACATAGCTGCAACATTATATAAACTATCACCCATATTCGTGACGATTCTACCCCAAAAAAGGTATGAGAAATTACTATTTTTTAATACTTTAAACATGTTCGCCTCCTATAATGTTAATTCTGATATTTCTAATATACTCTTTAATGGAATAAATTGAAATATTTTACATAATTTTATATTCAAAATATTCATTTTAGAATTTGTAAATCTCTTTTGTCTTCATAAAGAGAGTGGATGGACTACCATCCATGGAAGAATAAGCGAAGGAATAAGGGAGTAGGGTGCTCATTACCATCTTAAAGATCGCATCTTTCCTTCCCACCAGTCTTTCAGATTAAGAAACCCCATCTAAGTCATGGGGCTGACCCCAATATCTCTACCATCCTTCCCCAGGTCAATAATTCAAGCGGGAAGAAAATAGAAAAAGCTGATTACATGACATAATCAGCTTTTTCCGTTACACGGCATCCGGGAGTACAGAGACAATCCCTCTGGACTGAAGTTCATTTTGAGTGGCTTCATCTGCAGGACGATAGCCTTTTTCAAGTAAATCTTTAATATAGATCTTGTTATAAACAAATGAAAAAATAATTCCTGGAATCCAAGCTCCAAAACCCAAGGTAAAAACACCTACTACAGCAGCCATAATAAACATGATGGCTGCCCATTTTAAATCCCCTCTGAAAAGGGCAGGAAAGAAACCAAAGAAGAATGTAGTCCAGCTAAACCCAACCTTAACTTCTTTTGTAACACCAGCCTGATTTTGCAAACGCGCTTTCATCAATAACCCCTCCTTTCGTCATAGTACTTTTAGATTATACTATAAATTTCATGAATATATTTACATTATTACCAAATATAATATTAATTTATTAATATTATATTTAGTCAGATTTCGTTTGGGATAGCGTAAGGAAGAATGAAAACGTGTAGTGCATAGTCCAGGAACTTCTATTTCTCATAGAAAATGAAAAAATGAGAAGCAAGAGGTCCGTCCCCTCGCTTCCCGGACAAACATAGTGAAAATACCTACTTCAAAGGAGAAGGTACTCATCAAAAAATATCAGAGTATATAGAGTAAATGATCTGGTTATATCAAACGATTTGTAAAAAAATATAAACCTCATTAGCACTCCATGCTAATTGAGGTTTATACTGTATCTTCGTTATAGATTTCATTGTCACTCATAATTCTTTCTCCTTGACAAATTTCTAGTGATTTCAATATCAATAGTAATATCCCTGTGGATAAAACTACTTATTTTGGTACCCGCACTCTCCACCTCTTAGCTAAATAATCGTCTTCGTGGACTCTTTAGAACCTTGATATATAACTCGTTCTCTTCACACTTGTATAACTTTATCCCAATGAACTTTAACGGCGTCCAAATTTCTTTCATATAATAGACCGGCAAATGAGCCTCCCCTTTCAAGTTTGATTGGTATTACTGTTACCTCTTTAATATACACCAAAATCAGAATAGTTTGATAGTTTTAATACAAGAGAAAATATCGACAACGAGTTCCGACATTATTCTACTGAATTCTTATTCTCAAATATGTTTACGTTTCATCGTATTCAAAAACACCCATGCACCTCTTATATACCCATATATAATATTTCCTAACCATGAACCTCATCAGATTCGTTACAATTCATTTCCTTCCATCTCTTCTAACAAATGGATGCTTTGTTATCCCGCCACTACGTTTTCTTTAAAGTACGATGACAAACAGGATTTTCCGACAACTATTCATATACCATGTACTAGAATTGAAGTTATTTTTTCTATTACAAGGATGTGACATCTATGAGTAACGTACGCGGACATATATCCGAAATTCATATATTACGAGCAATTGCTTGTTTGCTAGTGCTTTTTGTTCATGTCTCAGCGACTTTCTATTACCAGCAAGGTCAGCAATTTAATGACCTGACTTTTTTCATCAATCAAATCAGCCGGTTTGGGACCCCAATGTTCGCTCTGATCAGCGGATTTCTTCTATTTTATCAAGCGCGTTTCAAAAGGTTCGATTTTAGTCGATTTGTCTCCAGCCGTTTCACCAAAATTGGATTACCTTTTTTATTTTGGAGTATCTTTTATCTTCTATTCATGTTTGTGGCAGAAGGGGTGAACCCACTAGAGGTGGGGGAGAAACAATTTCTTGTGAATTTTACATTCGGAAATTCTTTTTACCACCTCTACTTTATGTCCATTGTCTTTCAGTTTTATTTACTATTTCCGCTTCTACAACTCGTTCGTTCAAAGAAGAGTTGGGCAGTCTTATTGGGCATATCAATTTTAATAAACGTGTATTCTCTGAAGGTATTTTCACCTGGGGAAGTGGGAGGTTTATTGGGTGATATTCTGGGTCAACGTGCATTTCTGCCAAACTGGATCTATTTCTTTATCTTCGGCGGTTTCTTAGCTTATTACTGGGAACCTTTATCTTCTTTCGCAAAAAGATATAAAGGATTATTAGGAGTAGCTGTAATACTAATCACCTTAGCTGCAGTATGGGAATATAAAGTCATGGGGTCGATTGCCTCCAACAGGGTAACAAATATTATTAACATTCCAATTATTACATTGTTTATCATTGGAGTAGGATCCAACATTACAAGACTTAAATGGACAAACATGTTCATGTCAAAAATTGGTGCCTTATCCATGGCTATTTATCTGGCTCACCCATTTGTACTTTACTGCTTTCAGGAAGTTGCACCTCAGTATATTTGGAAAACGTCCCTTTTCCCGGTGATTTATTTGATCATTCTTCTGGGGACAATCTTAATGGTAAAAGCCATACAGCTATTACCTTGGAATCAATACATTTTAACCGTCCCAAAAATCAAAACACAGCAGAGAATCCAACAATCTAAATACAGTATGAACTCTTAAATTTTTCCTATCTACAGTAGCCAGATAGAGATGCTTTAGCATCTCTATCTAGGTAAGTATTCATTGATGAAAGTATAAAAAGATTTTGTTGACGCAAGACAAGGTCAAGACAAGATCTATGACTTTAGACAAACACTAAGCCTGCCCATTAAAAAAATGAGCAGGCTTTTTTCAACTGACCAGCTTCCCTGTTCTTCTAATAGTTCTGATGCAAGTCTAAAATGTTTGGTGAGAAATAATAACGGTTTCATTTATAAAAATAGAATGGATGCTATGATAAGCAAAAGATAATTACCAATCCGGTATTGCGCCAGGTTGCTGTCAATCATAAAATTTTAAATCCATATTGTTCATCCTTATTTTCTTTATGGAAAAGGGTGTAGACTTGGAGTACATTCCCCCTAGTTCTTTTGTCGAAAAATATTCCATTCTACTACATTGAAAATCTATTTTCTTTTCTGAAATAGCTCATTATAATGATAACAGGAATAAATATCCTATTTATATTTTCTTGAAGGAGAATGAACATGATCAGCAAAAAAGCGATAACGGCTTCCGTATTGGCCACCACCCTTGTATTTTCGAGCAGTGCTCTCTTACCTACGGGCCACTCGGTACATGCGGCCCAAACCGTAAACTATCAGCTGGAGTTAAATCAATTTGCCTCATATTATGCGAAAATATTACGTGTGTTAGAAAGCTATACAATCAAAATAGACTCAGCAAAATCTGAAAAAGAAGCCATGAAGATATATGACGAATATCTCGGCTATTTTGATGCTGTATTAGAGAAGGATGCCCCGGTCAACGCTACCAATTCGGAGATTGTGGACATGGATGAATTTATTTATAACAGTCTAATAGAAGTATATAATTTTGAAATGGATACAATTGACTTTTTAAATGGTGACCTCTCAGAGCAGGATTACGGTATCGCCATGAATGACATGGAGGTCAGTGTAGAAAATCTTGAGAAAAAGTTCAAACAAGTCGCTACGACCTATAAATCAAAGCATCACATTACCTTCAGTAACGACATGTATTACCTCCTGGGAGAAGCACCTCCTGTAAAAGCAGAAATAACAGGTACGCATAAAGTAAAAAGCGGTGATACCCTTTATGCCATTGCCAAGAAATATAAGACCAGTGTGAGCAACCTAAAGAAAATCAATAACCTAAAAAGTGATCGAATTTATCCAGGACAAGAGCTTAAAGTCTCCGGTTCTGCTGCAGCCTCTTCCAAGAATGAGAGCTCTACCCCTAATAAGTCCTATACTTATAAAGTTAAGAAAGGAGATACTCTTTTTTCCATCGCAAAAAAACACAAAACGACCGTGGGAAACCTAAAGAAAATAAACAACTTAAAAAGTGACCGAATATATGCGGGACAGGTTTTAAAAGTAACAGGCACAGCATCAACTCCTGCTAAAGATAAGAACCCTTCACCTTCGAAAGTCACTACTCATAAGGTGAAAAAAGGCGATACTCTATCTGCCATTGCGAAAAAATATAAGACGTCCGTAAGTAAAATAAAGAAAGCGAACAAGTTAATAAGCGATCGCATATATATAGGGGAAATATTGAAGATTCAGTAGTAAGTATTGTGAAGCTATGGAAAGTTCCATAGCTTCTTTATTTAGAATCTCACTACTCATTCTATTCATTTAACAGAGGCCCTTTAAGGCCAGGATATCTCATTCCCCTCCATCATCTTCTCTATCATATCTTCATACCATTAAGGCTTTTATAAAAATATTGTGTTACTTTTTTAATGAGCTGAGATTCAAAAATCCCCTAAACATACTAAAAGCCCTGGCCAATAGATATCTATTGGCCAGGGCTTTTGATTTAATATTTTCAGTTAAGAGATCTGCTCTTATTGTAAAGTCCTCTCCTGTTCATATCCCTCATGTCATAGTCCCGGCACCCATGTTTTTCCGACACCCACCCCAACAGCTATCTCCCGTACTTTCCTCAAAGGGACTACTACGCTGCTTTTTCCCCATCGGCAAAAAGGCCTCTTCGTCGAAACCAAACTCCGCCAATCATGGAAAGAATGCCGATTAGGGTAAGGAAAAGCAGGGATATGGTCCCGCCCTTTTGATACGGCAGGTTCGTGTAATACCCATGATTTTCTCCAAAAAGGCCTTTGATCCATTGTGTTTCCAGTTTCGATTTGGTATCTGTCGTGAAATCACTTTTGCTTATAACACCATTTTCATTAATGCTGTAAGTCCGGTACTTAATCGGGGTTGAACTCAACTTTTCTGACATAGGAGTCATGCGCATGACAATAATGAACGACTTACTGCCCTTCCCTTTTTCTACCATTACTTTATACTGAATCACGTCAACAAAGGCACTCATTCCTTTTTGAGTTGAATGGACCTTCCCCCCCTTAAACC
This sequence comes from Rossellomorea sp. NRS-1567, assembly GCF_050467885.1. Classification (NCBI taxonomy): domain Bacteria; kingdom Bacillati; phylum Bacillota; class Bacilli; order Caryophanales; family Bacillaceae; genus Rossellomorea; species Rossellomorea sp. NRS-1567. Next base: position 29,369 of record NZ_JBITPL010000016.1, read on the forward strand.
TCACTTCCGTCTCATCCTTCACTTCAAAGATGATATTCCCACTCTGCTTATCTGATTCTTCTTCACCCTGTAAAAACGTATTTACCTTCACTCCATGGAAAACCTGAACAGGATCAATCTCACCATCTTCCACTAAAGAAATGAAGTCATACTGTTTTTCAAATCGGTTTTGATAGAATGTTTCCCTTATAGATTGGATCAGAAAATAGGCTACAAGAGTAATAAGAAGCAACCCTAATATGAAAAGGAAGTGGCTTAGATACAAGTAACGGTTATTCTTATTATCTGTCACATGTCATCACTCAGATCTATAGATTTTTATTTTAAATAAAGAGGATCTTAAGGAATCACCCCCACATTCTCCTTATCCGTCTCCCGCTAAAATTATCAGATACAGTATATATTCTATGACTAATTACCATTCACCTTTGGGAAATATGTCAAATATATTTAGACTTATTGTTGAAAATGAGAGAATTATCTTGCTTTAAAATGTCAGAGGCAAGTGATCATTGGAGCATTAAATTTCGGTGTAGAAAACAGTGTCTAGTGTACACAATTGATAGCGTTGATTTGGTAATTAATCTATCTTTTCAATTTCACACAATTATACTGAGCATAATAGCACGAATATATTACTTTTTATGGAACTAAAAGGAATTTATATGCTATTATTAGGTACTAGATTACCAGTTTTACAAGAATTAGGGGGATGAAAATGAGAGAGATAAAAATTGTGTTACTACTTCTATTAGTCTTCGCTTTCGCCTCAGAAGTAACGGCCAATGAAAATGAGGTAGAAAGACTTGGAGGTAAAGACCGCTTTGAAGTTGCGGTAAATGTTTCAAAGAAAGGCTGGACAGAAGCCCAAACAGTTTATATCGTGAACTTCCTCGCCTTTGCCGATGCACTGTCTGCCACTCCGTTAGCTTACCAATCAGACGCACCGATTTTGCTTACACATGCTAATTCTTTAACTGGTGTCACGAAAGATGAGCTCAATCGCTTGCAAGCATCAAAAGTTGTACTTATTGGCGGTACAGGTAGTATCTCTCATAACATCGTAGAGGACTTACAGGATATGGGCATTAGAGATATTCATAGAATTGGCGGAAAAGACAGATATGATGTATCTGCCAATGTAGCAAATTACGTTCATTCAACAGAACAAGCTGTTATCGCAACAGGGATGACATTTGCAGATGCACTGTCGATAGCACCCTACGCCGCAAGAAATGGTTATCCCATTCTCCTTACGAGAAAAAGCGACATTCCAGCACCAATTGCACATTATATTAACGATAAAACAATCACCTCCACTATCATCATGGGAGGAGAAGGAAGTGTAGGGAAAGAAGTGGCTTCGAAGCTTCCAAAACCTGAACGAATCGGAGGATCCGACCGATATGCTGTAGCAGCCAATTTAATCAAAGAAAAAAATCTGCCATCAGAAAAAGCATACATAGCAACCGGCCTGTCCTTTGCAGATGCTCTTACTGGTTCCGTTTTGGCTGCTAAAGAAAATACCCCCATACTCCTGACCAGATCCGACGTCCTGCCAGATGATACGAAGAATATTATAGAAGAAAAGAACATAAGCAATTATCTGATTTTGGGTGGACCTGCATCTGTTCGGGAAGAAGTTCTGAACCCATACTCTGATGCTTTGATTATTGATAATCAGCATCCCATTGAAGGATATGGGGCGAAACCAAGCTATTCCCCCGGTGAAACCATTGAATTGAAAGTTCATACGCTCCAGCCCACCTTCTCTATAGAGGTGAAAAGATTCGGGGAAAAAGAATCGATCGTCTTCGAAGATGCTGAAATAAAAGGGACCAAACAAAACTATCGAAAATACGCATACAAAAGCGGGGCCGACTGGACGACCAGTTATTCACTTAAAGTTCCAACCGACTGGAAGAGCGGCATGTACGGAGCAAGAATATATGATGATAGCGGCAAAGAGTTCTACATCATGTTCACAATCAGGAATTCAAGCAACCCGAAACCAAAACTTGCTGTACTTGCCAATACCTTTACGTGGGAAGCCTATAACAGGTGGGGAGGAGGTTCCTTCTATGGTTATAAAATTGAAGATGGGACAGGACGCACCAATGCACAGATTCTGAATTTCCAACGACCTAACCCACAAATCAATCCATATGAAGATAGTATTCATCTGCCTTATGCAGAGAAATTTTTACTGTCCTGGCTTGAGAAAAACGGTTATGCATACGATGTAATATCCGAGTATGATTTGCATCATCATCCGGAGATTCTTCAGGAATACGAAACCCTGGCTTTAAATTCACACAGTGAGTACTGGACTACTGGTATGTATGATGAATTCGAAGCCTTCTTGAAAAAAGGGGGAAATGTTCTCAATCTTTCTGCTAACAGCATTTACTGGAAAGTGGCTGTAAAAGAAAATCAAATTGAAGTGAGAAAAGATAAAGGTTTCCATACATTGACAAAGGAAAAAGGCGGGCTTTGGAGAGATTTGGCGAGACCTGAGTCGAAATACTTAGGTGTAGCCTATAATCACCTGGGCTACGGAACCTATACACCTTACAAAGTGGAGAAACCCAATCACTGGATCTTTAAAAATACAGGATTAAAAACAGGTGCCTTAATCGGAGAATCCGGAATAAACGGCCGCGGTGCAGCAGGTGGGGAGACAGATAAGATCACTCCATATACACCCAAAAATTTTGTGCGTCTTGCCAAAGGATTAAACCCTATTTTAGGCGGATCCGATATGATTTATTATGATACTCCAAACGGAGGAGGGGTCTTTTCAGTGGGGTCACTAACATTCACCGGGACCCTGGAAACAGATAAAGATATTTCACAAATGGTTAAAAACGTCTTGAATCACTTTAATAAGTAAAAAATTTAAGAGTGTAGGGAATCTGGTCCGGTCCCCTGCACTCTTTTTTGTATACCCAATAAACCTTTGTCTTTACATAAAGCTTCCCCTAAGTTCTTAAATAGAATTCTTCTCAAGAAATGGATCAAGGTGCCTCTCCTCCCATCTAACACGGCTATATTTCCCCTTACCCTCATATAGTAGATTATGAAGTGTATACCCAAGGTTGAATTCACGAAAAAGGGGTGAACCGTTTGAAGAAATTGATATCACTAACGTATTTATTTGGGGTTGTGTTTCTATTAGCCAGTGCTCTTTATTTTTTCGCATCCAACTGGCAGATGTTTTCACGATTGGAGAAAGTGGCTTTAGCGAGTTCTTTGATTCTATTGTTCTATGGAGCTTCTTTTCTGCTGGACCGTTTTTTAAAGGGGGCCCATTTCCTTTCAAACTGGTTGATGCTCAGCGGGGTGATATCCTTTGGGCTATCTGTCGCTTTACTCGGGCAGCTGTACAATTCTCACGCGGACAGCTACTTATTGTTTCTAATTTGGGCTATCCCGGCCTTCCTTTTTAGCTTGTACACAAGGTACAGTGGATTTTACGTATTAACCCATATGCTCATCCATTTGGCGATTTACTTTTATCTGTTCCCTTCGTCTCCATTTGGGCACTGGACACTCGCCCATACATGGATTGCGTTCGGAGTCGGAATCATAAACACGTTCTTATTTTTGATTATAAAAAAGGGCTACATCCATTCAAAACCGTTGCTTTATCTGAGTCTGATCTCAGCCAATCTTCTCCTCATAGTCACTGCATTCGATAATGAGTATTCCGTTTTCTTCACCCTGTTTTATGTTTTTATCCTAGGGGTCGGGGTGTACCGGTACTTTCATAAAGAAACATCCATCTTTATCATTCTTTCGATATTCGGAACGGGCTTCATCATCATCAAAATGTTCGAGTTGATGGCACAGTATGTGTCCAGTCTTTTCTTTGTCAGTCTGTTATTAACCGCATTTCTGTTATTAGCGGGAAGTGTATTCCTTGTTAACTATTTACGGAAGCATTCCTCTTCCCTTCATTGGACGAAGACGATCTTCGTTGCAAGCGTCACCACCATCGCCTCCGTTTTCATCATAGCGTCTGTTTTCGGACTGCTTTCACTACTCATGGTGGATGTCTCAATGGTCACTCTTTTTGTATTCGCGACGGTATTCCTAGTCGTACCAAGCACGCTAACCAGCTGGCCGTCCCCTGTAAAGTATTCACTCATGATGACCGGTATCGTAATAGGGATGATCGCAAGTACGTTTGATGAATTTTCCTTTGTTATGTTCTTCGTTCTGGCCTATGTGTTTTATGTTGAGAAACAGTTCGCCGCGAGGTTTGTATTCTACCTTCTGTTTCAACTGAACACAGCGATTTTCTTAGGGCAAACGATGGACTTGGGCGCTCATGCCCTCCTTGTCGTGATGGTGGTCCTGAATGTTGCAGTGTACCTTGCTCTGAATAAAAAACATGTCATCCAGTATGGAGCGTTTCTCATTGGATTCTTTGCTTTTTTCTCGTTAACTGCCATCGATCTTTCATCGACGCTTCATATTATCTATACCTCTCTGTTCTTTCTGACCGCTACGGGATGCGTCTATTTTTTCAAAAAGCAGGATCGCACCTTCTATTGGGTTTCATCGCTAGTATTCTGGTTCATGCTCATCGTTCAGCTGTATTATGATCTGGCCTGGAAGCTCGTTAATAAATCCCTGCTCTTAGCCGTATTAGGTGTCCTCTTCTTGATGACGGCTGTTTACATGGACAGAAAAGTAGGTTCTAATCAGCAATCCCAATCAATGCTTGCCGGGAAAAGGCTGGGAATCCTTCTCATCATATTCCTTCAAGCGGGATGGATCGGGTATCAAGTCTATTCAAACGAAACCCTTTTACAAAACGGGGAAACGATTCTTTTAGAGCTTCTACCTGTCGATCCGAGATCTCTCCTCCAGGGTGACTATGTGGAATTGAATTACACGATTTCTCAGCTTGAAGACATCTCTATTGATGACAAAGGGCCCATCACCATTGTGTTACGTGAAAACCCACAAGGACTCCACGAATTTACAGGTGTTTATAGGTTAAACGAGAAATGGAATACTCCTTATGAAAAGATATCCGGGGATGTGTTCTTAAATGGAAAGGTTACAAGCTCATGGGACAACAATGCCCAGGTCAAATACGGAATCGAACATTTCTTCATCCCGGAAGGAACCGGACTGGATGTGGAAGGAAAGGTAAAAGCTGCGGTGGTGAAGGTGAGTGATAAGGGGAATGGGATTTTGGAGCGGTTGCGTTATTAGGAGTCAGGTCTGATCCACTTTGAATGAAAAAAGTTGACTAATAATGAAAAATGCTCCTTATTAGTCAACTTCTATTTCATCAAGCTCTTTCTAAAAAATTGGTATCTTGTGCTACTTCAATCATTTTTTTAATTTCAACTAAATCAATACCTTCTCTGTATAACTGATCGGGATCCAAATCTAATTCTCCAGGCCATGTAACAATTTTCAAATCATCGTCAACATATACTTTGCTGAAGAATTCCCGATCTTTTAATTTTTCAAGAATCCCTTCCATATGAGGCCTGATGTCAACGAATTTTTTTGATCGATCTGTAAAATCAACAAGAAGCCATCCATCCATTCCCGGGATCGTAACCACTTTATTAATAAGAATCATCGGAACACCTCCTAATATAGGGGCGGTATCTTGCGCGGCGCTATTTTACACCTGCACTCATCCCACGCTTTTATCATATCATCCTTATGAATATCAAGCCACTTCATAACATCCTTCTCTTTAGTACGTGGTAAAGGATCATCCTCCCTAATATATTCACCTGTTATTATTTCTATTCTTGTCATTAAACCAGAATAAATAACATGAAAATGAGGAGGATCGTGATCATTGTAATATAAGTGAATGGATATCCCTCCAAATTCGCTGATCTTTGGCATACGTTTATCCCACCTCTTTTTCTTATACCTATATTATCTGGGTAAAGATTCACCTATCGTGCGAGAATGGGTGTTTTCTTAATACTCGGTCGTCTATGTAGCTTAACCGCTTCCCAAATATGTTGTTCTGTGACCGGGTGAGAGTCAGTCAAGTCCGCAATCGTTTTGGCAAGGCGGATAACCTTTATATGCGTTCAGTTACTCCAGTGGTATTTAGAGGATAGGTTGTGTAAAAAAGAAAGATGTTCTTCAAGAGTGGGACTTTCCTTCATTAACCTCTGGTAATTGATTCTTCCATTACATATCTCTTCTCCGTATCTTTCATATTGTCGTTCTCTGGCACTTTTCACGCGTTGTTGAACCGCATGAGAAGATTCCTGTTTACTTTGTTTAGGATCTTTTAGATTCACAGGAGATAGGTTAAGAAATAGATCAAATCTGTCTCGCATCGGTCCTGACAGCCTGTTTTGATAGGCGACAATTTGTTTGGGAGTACATGTACAGTAGTGAGTCAGTGAACCCAAATAGCCGCAGGGACAAGGATTCATGGCTCCTATCAATATGAATTCTGCAGGGTAAGTGATGGTGGAATGCACTCTGGAGATTGTGACATTACCGCTTTCGAGGGGCTGCCTTAGCATATCCAAGGTCTTCTTTGTAAACTCTGCAATTTCATCCAGGAAGAGTACGCCTCTATGAGCTAAAGAGATTTCACCAGGCTTTGGATTTTGCCCTCCCCCAATGATGGAAACACCAGAAGCTGAATGATGAGGGTTCCGGTACGGGGGCTGGGAAGAATATCGGTTTATACTTGTACTAAGCTGATACAAACTCATAACTTCAAATTGAGCTTCCTTAGACAGTTTCGGGAGAATGGATGGGAAGCTTTCAGCCAACATACTCTTTCCACATCCAGGTGGACCCATCATAAATAGGTGGTGCTCACCTGCTGCTGCAATTTCCAGAGCACGCTTTGCATATGAGTGTCCGATAATCTGATTAAAATTAACAGGGATAGAAGGGTCTTCCTTCTCTTTATATTCCGTTGGAACAATTGGAAGGATCTTTTTCCCGGAGAGGTGGTGAATAACATCCTGTAAAGATGAAACATAAACGATTTCTAAGTCTTCCATTTCAAGGGGTGGCAGTTCAGGGTCAAAGGGCATGTAGATTTTTCTGACCCCTATCCTCTTGGCTGCCAACACAGCAGGAAGTATTCCCTCAACTGTGCGAAGGTTGCCATCCAAGGACAAAGCACCTAAGAAAGCGGTTGATTCTGAACATTGACACGTGATTTCTTTCATACTTATGAGAATCCCAATGGCCATTGATAGATCATAAAGCGGACCTGTCTTTTTCAACTCAGCTGGAGATAAGTTGATGATGATCTTCTGATTCTCAAGGGTATAGCCCATGGCATGAAGGGCTGCAGTGATCCGCTCTTTTGATTCTTTCACGGAAGCATCAGGCAATCCGACAGTTACAAATGCTTTTGTCCCCTGTATGGACCTCACTTCTACGCTTACCTTGTAGCCATCTAAACCTTTCAAACCAATGCTAGTCACTTTACTTGTCATGGACTTTCCCCCTCAACTTTTCAAGTTTATTTTCCACATAGAATTGAAAACATGAGCTAGAAAAAATGATAAGAACAGAACACATGTTCTAATTTTATTTTACTTTATGTATTTACCCCTGTCAATTCTCCAAAAAGCCTCAAAAAAAAGAAGCAAGAGGTCCCCTCGCTTCTTATCTCCGATCAAACGGCGTATCCGATAGCTTAATAGATTCCGTCGGACAATCTTCATACGCTTCTTCCACGTCTTCCATGAACTCTTCTGGAATGGGCGTTGTCCCTTTGTTATCATCCAACAACACGAATGCCAGTCCTTCTTCGTCATAGTCATATACCTCAGGTGAGGATACTCCGCAAGATCCACAGGCAATACAAGTTTCCTGATCTATCATTGTGTATTTACCCATCTTCAATCTCCTTTACGCTTTAATGGATTCTTTCTTTTCCACCTTACCCATCACACTTGTACTATGTAATGGCTGTACCCGGGCAGTTGGATCGACATATTGCTTTGCATGGCTTACTGCTACAGGGGCCTCACCGAACCCGGTGGCGATCAATTTGATCTTCCCTTGATAGGTGGCAATATCGCCGACGGCAAAGATCCCTTTTATATTCGTCTCCATTTTATAATCAACGACAATTGAATTCTTCTCGATTTGAAGCTCCCAGTCTTTTATGGGACCAAGCGAAGAAATGAATCCGTAATTGACAAGAACATCATCCACATCCACGATTTCAGTCCGCTCCCCTTTCGCATGATGAAGGACGACGTGACGGATCGTAGAGCTCTCTGAATTCAATTCCGCTACATTGAAAGGTGTCATGATCCGGACACTGGAATTCATTAACTGCTGAACGCTATGTTCATGGGCTCTGAACTTATCCCGTCTATGAACGAGTGTCACTTCGCTTGCAATCGGCTCAAGCATATTCGCCCAATCAACCGCAGAGTCTCCTCCTCCACAGACCATCACTTTCCTCCCTTTGAAACGTTGTAAATCATTAACGAAATAATGAAGGTTCTGATATTCCTCGTCTAACCCCTCGATTCCCAGCTGGCGTGGCTTGAATGCCCCCGCACCTGCTGTGACGATGATGGTTTTGGTCTGGTGGACTTCCCCATTATTCGCCGTTAATAAGAAAGACCCATCAGGAAGCTTTTCTACTTTTTCCACTGTTTGCCCGAGACCTACAGAAGGGTTGAACTGAAAAGCCTGTTCCTTTAAGCCGTCAACTAAATCCTTCGCAAGCACCTTAGGAAATCCCGCTACGTCATAAATATACTTTTCTGGGTACAGTGCCGACAGCTGGCCTCCTAATTGAGGCATACTTTCGATGATTTTCACGCTCATCTGCCGCATCCCTGCGTAAAAAGCGGTAAATAATCCTGACGGCCCTCCCCCGATAATGGTGACATCAAAAACTGGACCTTCTTCCATATACGTAACCTCTTTTCTTCAAAAAATACTTACATCTTCTTCAGTAATAGAAGCAGATCGGTCTCAACCGCAGCATCACCGGGAAGAGAACTGACGCCCACAGCACATCGGGCATGCTTCCCGTCTTCTCCAAATAACTCAACCAGTAGATCGGATGAACCGTTTATCACCTTTGGAACATCCGGAAAACCAGGGTGACAGCTGACATATCCAGTAACTTTAACAATACGATCAATCAGGCTGAAGCATCCCAATACATCTTTCACGATGGCCAGCTGATTAAGGGTGGTCAGGCGGGCAGCCTCATAGCCTTCCTCTAAGGAAACGTCCACCCCGACCCTGCCTTTATAAGGAAGGTCTCCATTCCACTTGCACGTGATCCCACTGACGAATAAAAATGGATCTGCTCGTACCGATCCCAAATAATGCCCCGACGGTTTAGGCTTATCCGGAAGGACTAGTCCCATCTCTTCAAGTCTCTCTTCAACCTTTATCAATTGTTTCTCCACATCGATCTTCCTTCCTGGCGAGTGCCATTAAATCAAGAAGCCGTAGATTATGATGTTTGTAATAACGTTTCCTTTTTATTTTTGAATTTACTTGGTTGATGGGAATAGAACACATTGAGGTTTGCCTGTTTATTGCAAAAAGAACAATTCACACCCTCCGGAGCCTTGCGGATATGAGGGACATCCAATAACTCAATTGCCTTCGTCACATGTTTTTTACATGTCCACATTTGCTTCACCTCTTCCATTTAATGTGTTTGTTCTTATTTATTGACTACTTGCTTTTGGATTTTGTCCGGCTTTCTTTTCTTCACGACTTTTGTGGTTTCTTCATCCCACGAAATGGTGACATCCCCATCTGTGACAAATGTTTGGCACCCTAGGCGATACCCTTTTTCAAGCCACTCTTCCCCAAGCTTTCTCCGTTCCTGGACCTTCACGTTGTCCAGGTTCTCGGCACCTTCCTCAATCTTACAAAGGCAGCTTCCGCAAATCCCGCCTCCGCATTTGTTAGGAAGATCGCCATCATATCGTAAAGACATTCGTAATATATTAGAGTTTTCAGGTACATCCAGAACTTTTCCACTTGTAGAATAATTGATTTTAGGCATCGAGTATTCCTCCCTTGATCCTTATTGGTATACAATATACCACAAACGAAATATTCTGACAATATATTTTTAGTTATTTCTCATTTTTCTGAATTTTATTGATTAACTTATATTCTATTGCTATACTTTTTGGTATACAAAAATCCATTATGACGAAAGTGAGGATTCCATCATGTTAAAAGTAGGATTAATCGGGTATGGCGCGATCGGAAAAGATGTTGTTTCATATATAAAGGAAGATAAGGTAGAAGGGGCGGAGGTTCACGCGATTCTCGTAAGGAATTCTGAGCAATATGAAGAATTAAAGAATGAGAGATTCATGGTAATAGACAGCGAGGAAACGTTCTTCTCTTCCGGATTAGATGTGATCATAGAATGTGCAGGCCATGAAGCCGTCTATCAATATGCAGTGAAATCTCTATCAACGGGTAGCCACTTTATAACGGTATCCGTAGGAGCTTTCTCTGATGGGGACCTTTATGATAAAGTCGTCGAAGCAGCAAGGAAACATGGCCGGAAATTGATTCTCCCTTCTGCTGCGATTGGAGGCTTGGATCGAATCGCAGCGTCCTCCATCAACGAGCTGGATGAAGTTAAGCTCATCACCCGTAAACCTCCTTTAGCATGGAGAGGGACGATCGCTGAAGAAAAAGTAGATTTAGATACCATCAGTGAAGAGTTTACACTCTATGAAGGTACGGCTCGTGAATCTGCTAAGCTCTTTCCGCAGAGCACGAATGTTTCAGCGGCCCTCAGCATTGCAGGTGTAGGGTTTGATCAAACGAAAGTACAGGTGCTTGTAGACCCGGAAGTTACTCATAATACGCACCAAATCATCGCAAAAGGATACTTTGGGGAGGTGGAACTGACCATCCAGAATACCCCGTCAGCAGATAATCCGAAATCAGGCTATATTGTAGCGATGAGCATTTGCAAGGCCTTGAATAACCTTACTTCCCCTGTTGTCATAGGGATTTGAGTTCAGCATAAATATTCCACAAAAAAGACTGTGTCTCATCATCCAGACACAGTCCCTCTTTATTTTTTCTTCACTTTTTCTTTTTGCTTTTCAATGAAATGGATATAGGCTTTTTTGGAGTTTTCGATGTGGATCTTCGTTAAGAACTCGGCCATATCCGCTTCTTTATCCCTTACCGCTTTCATGATTTGGATATGTTCCTTTAAAGATTCCTTTCTGCGCCCCGGGGTTTCATATCCCATACTGGCAGACATCTGAATATAATCGGTCAACCCCGAAAGAATTTGAAAAAGCTTCGGGCTTTTGGCGGCTTTATAGAGGAGGAGGTTCATCTCGATATGTTCCGTATCAATCCCTTCTCCCTCTCCTTTTTCCAAGGCTTCCAGCTTTTCAATCTTTTCATTGAATTCTTTTTGTATGTCATCCTCCATCTTCTGTGCAGCAAGCTTTGCCGCCAATACTTCCAGGGAAGAAAGAATCGTAAACACTTCGATGACTTCCTCTTCAGATATATTGGAAACAATGACACCTTTTCTAGGGACTGTCTTGACGAAGCCTTGTGATTCAAGCCGGAACAGTGCTTCACGAATCGGGGTCCGGCTGATATTTAATTTACTTGCCACTTCCCTTTCGATCAGGCGGTCTCCAGGCTTGTATTCTCCGCCCAGAATCAGGTCTTTTAAATAAATATATGCACGCTCACGGATTGAAAGTAATTCCTCTTCTTCCCACTTCATTTCATTATCCCCTTCTCCGATATAAAATCACTTGTCTATCTATTTTATCAAAGACTCAGTCATTTTTATATTATTAAGATATTTTAGGGTAGAATTGATGAAAAGCAAAAACGATCAAGCAGAACTTGATCGCCCTTCCAATTAATTCGATAAAAAGATACCTCCGTAAAATAGTGCACATACGATCACGATTGCCGGATGGATTTTCAGCTTTTTCATGACTAGAAACCCTGCGGCAGTGAGGATCACAAGATGCAAAACTCCACTTTTTTCAAAGGCAGACAGGAAGAATTGATACGCCAGTACACCGAGTAAAATGGCAATGACGGGCTGTACGGATAGTGTCATTAGCTTTACCTGTGGAGAATCCTTGAATAAGTTCACGAATTTGAAAAGGATGATGACCGCAATAGCTGATGGAAGAATGGTTGCTGCTAGAGCAATCACCATCCCTAATACGCCTCCCATTTCATAGCCGATGAACCCTGCCATCTTGGTTGCAATCGGTCCGGGCAGGACGTTTGCAATCGCGAACAGGTCCCCAAACTCGTTCAGTGTCATCCATTCATAGCGGTTGACCACTTCATTTTGAATCAATGGGATCGTTGATGGCCCACCGCCATACCCAAGGAGATTCGATATGAAAAACGCCCAGAAAATATCCCAATAAATCATACGCTCTTTTCCTTTCTTGGCTCATACATGTCTTCGGACACATCTTTCGTCCGGTTCTTATATCCGGCCACGATAAAGGCTCCCAATAGGCAAGCCCCGATCATGATCCCGGGATGCAGATTCAAAAACTGGATCAGCACAAGGGAAACACCGCCCAGCCCAAATGCTATCGGCAATCCGAGACCTTTTCGTGCCTTGTCTGCGAACTTATACGCCATTTCAAGCAGCATAATCCCGATAATCGGCGTCACTCCCTGTACCATCCCCCCTACAATTGGGGACGTCCGATACTTGTAAAGAAGGCCGAGCATGAACAGCATCCCGAACAAAGACGGAAGGATATGGGCCAGGATCGCTACTGTGGCTCCTAAATTGCCATTGACTTTATAGCCGATATACGCAGCCATTTTTGTGGAGATCGGACCCGGCAATGTGTTGGCAAGTGCCAGGGTCTGGCCGAACTCGTCTTCTGTCATCCATTCGTATTTCTTCACAGCTTCATATTCAATCAATGGAATGGTGGAGGGTCCTCCTCCATATCCGGTCACTCCCGTTCTGGCAAAGCCAACCGTAAGGTCCAAATAAGATTTCATGCCTACTCCTTCTTTCATTATTTTATCGTCAGGACCTTGGCTGCAATGAATTATTTCTTAATATCTGCATCAGTAACTACGTCATGATCCTTTAAGTGAGACTGCAATGCTTTCAGCGCAGCTGTTCCTACAGCAGTATCCTGTTCACCGTTACCGCCGCTGACCCCGATACCACCGATGACTTCACCATCCACTACAATCGGGAATCCCCCAACAAATACCGCGAACTTCCCTGGAAGCATCTGTTGTATACCAAATGCTTCATTCCCCGGAAGCACAGGCCCGTTCGGTTCCTTATTAAATAAATGAGTGGAACGCTTATGCCCCGCTGCCGTAAACGCTTTGGCAATGGCGATGTCAGGACCGGTGATACGTGCACCGTTCATACGTTCAAGTGCAATGACATGTCCGCCGTCATCGACAACCGCGATGGTCTCAAGCACATTGATTTCCTCTGATTTTCTTTTTGCCTCTTCTATGATCACTTTTGCTTCTTCCAGTTCAAGTCTTAGTACAGTTTTCATATCGTCGTTACCCCCAGAAAATTTTAATATCCTATATATACGGTCTTGATTTGAGTAAAGAAATCGAGTCCTGCTCTTCCTGATTCACGGAAAGTGGACGTACTGGACTTCTTGATGCCGCCAAATGGTGCATTCATCAGGTTACCGGTCGTTGTTCGATTCACTTTCACCGTGCCGGCTTTAATATCCTTCGTAAACTGTTGGGCCGTCTTTAAGTTATTGGTGACAATCGAAGCGGAAAGTCCGTATTCAACGTCGTTGGCCACTTTAATCGCTTCATCATAATCAGAAGCTTCGATAACCGCAATGACAGGTCCGAAGATTTCTTCCTTCGCAATCCTCATGGATGGATCAACATCCGTAAAGATCGCCGGACGAACGTAATAGCCTTTTCCATATTCGCCTTCCGTTACGTGCTCTCCCCCGTACAGTAAGGAGGCACCCTCTTCTTTACCGATTTCAATGTATTTCAACACACTCGTTAATTGCTTCTCACTTGCTAACGGACAAACCGTGACCCCTTCTTCAAAGCCGTTACCAATCTTGAGGTTCTTAGTTTTTTCCACCAAAGCACTGAGGAATTTCTCTTTGACCTCTTTCAGCACGATGACCCGGCTGGTACCCGTACAGGCCTGGCCGCTCAGATTGTAGCCGCCGTTCACGGTCAATGTAGCTGCAAGTTCTATATCGGCATCTTCCATCACGATCAATGGATTCTTCCCGCCAAGCTCCATCTGTGTTCTCGTATCAAAGGAAACATTGCGGTGAATGCGTTCCCCGGCCCCTGTCGATCCTGTAAACGTCACAGCCTTCACCGCTGGATGATCGACCAGGCTGTCACCGATTTCACGTGAGTTGCCCGTAACAAAATTCAGCACCCCATCCGGAAGTCCGGCGTGGACCAAAGCTTCCACTAATCTGTAAGCAACTAATGGTGTTTCAGAGGATGGTTTGAACACAACCGTGTTTCCAGTGATCAAGGCAGGCGCAATTTTGCGGGCAGGTATCGATAATGGAAAATTCCATGGAGTTATGACGGTGATGACACCAAGCGGCTCAAGCTTCGATGATACATCCATGTTGGGATCATCCTGGGGAAAGGTCTCTCCGCTATGGCTTTGTCCTTCCACCGCGTAATACTTCAATGTTTGAGCCGATCTAAGCACTTCCCCACGGGCAGCCCCGATCGGTTTCCCTTCTTCCTGTGTTAATTCCTTTGCAAATTGATCTACATGGTCGATTAAATATTGAGCTGCCTTGTTCAGGATGGCAGCCCTCTTGGAAGGCGCCATTTCAGACCAGGAAGGAAAAGCGGCATCCGCTGATTCAATGGCTCTTTTCACATCCTCTTGCGTTGACGCCTGAAAGACACCAATCACTTCTTCTTTATTGGCTGGATTATGGCTGATAAACGTTTTTTCACTGGAGGAATCCTCCCATTGACCATTAATGTAGTTTTTGTATAATTCGGCTTTTGCTACTAGCACTCGAAACATCCTTTCCTATTCATTTCTCGGATATGATGAACAAGTGGCAGTTCCCATACAAGGAAACTGCCACTTATTAATTTTTTAATATTCTAAGTATCTTAAGCCTCTACAAGAGCACCTAAATCTTTTTCTAGATATTCCTTCCACAGTCCGTCCATGTACATGCGGCGCATTTTCGCTCCTACACGCACAATTTCCAGACATTCTTCTTGAAGCTCCGGCGTATCAGCATGTTCCAACACGATTTTGTATCCGCGCTCTCCATGAATTTCATCCGATACAATGTGCAGGTCGAAGAATTCGATTTCTTCATCAGTGAACCCATATTTTTCACGAAGAACAGGCGTTTGTTTCCGATAAATATCAGGTACCTGTGATTCCAAACCTACTACTAATGCTGCCGTTGCCACTACGAAGTTTTCACGTGCTGCCACCGAGTAGCACCAGCTTTGTAGTCCAAGAGTCGTTGCAGCCATATTCTTCGGATCTCTTACTCTATCACCTGTCGTTCCACAAGCTTCAGCAAAACGAATCAACAGGTCAGTATGGCGATCTGCGGCAATTTCCTCTTCATACATATTTTGAAGGGTGAAATCTTTCGCGTCTTCGAATTTAGGATGATCCGGCGTATTGTGGTAGATATAAGAAAGATAGTTTGCGAAAGGCCCAACATAGTGGTAATGATTTTCAGCCCATTTGGCAAAGTGCTTTCTCTCAAGTTTTCCTTCTGCCCAAGCGGTTGTAAAAGGAGCCTTTTGACTATGATTCCCCTTGATTGCCTCTTCCAGTTCTTTACGGAATTCATCTTTAGATAATAGTTTTGACACGATCAATCTCCTCCTAAAAGTATGCTGCAGCTGTACTGCACATTGTATTGGGTATTTTGTATACCATATAGTGTTGAAAAAACAACCATATCTTCCTTTTCGACTGAATTGACAGAATCTAAAGAGATACAGTTCGTGAAAACAACTACCTTAGCTTGTTCATTTGGTATACCATTGACTTTATACTAACCTATGATTCTTACTTTGTAAATATACTTTTCTGATTTTTTTAAAAATTATAACTTTTACGCTAAACTACATGAACAATATGGCAGCAAGGGTTGCCACTACCAGCCCTGTCATGACGGGAATGAAGTTCTTCCTGGCGAGCTCCAGAACAGAAACGCCGCAAAAACCTGCCACCGCCACCAGGGATGACCATGCGATCAGTGTTCCACCGCCTGTCCAAACAGATCCCATCTGACCGATCGCCGCCAGCGTACCAGGATCAATCCCGGCTGAACCTGACATGGCACCTGATAATGCGCCCACTAAAGGAAGCCCTGAGAAGCCCGAACCATCCAAACCAGTGATTATACCAACTAAAAGGATACCAAAGGCACTAAAGAAAGCGTTTTTAGGAATGGATGCTTGTGCAGACTGAACGAGATCAAATAGAAACGCAGGCTTGGCCGCTTCTTCCCCAAGCGAAAGAATCGACCCGGTAAAATCCGAGCTCCCCAGGAAGAAGAATCCGGCAATCGGGATAACAGGACCCATGGCACGAAACGCGAAGACAAAACCGTCTGTGATGTGATCACCGATTTTATCCAAAGCATGGATCCGGCCAAAAGCAATGGAAGCCAAAATCAGCAGTACGGCTGCGACTCCACCGATAAAGGCAGCACCGTCCCCACCTGCAAATCTCCCCGACTCAGCATCACTAAACTTGGTAGAAAACATAAAAATCATGACGGCAAGCATAGATAGTGGAACGAGAACAGCAAACACTTTTCCCCATATTTCTTTTCTGCTTCTGTATAGCTCAAGCTCAGACGCTGCGGATACTTCAGCTTCCACACCACTTTTGTCAGCAGTCATGGCATTCAATAAGTTGACCGCATTTTCCGCTTCTTCGCTATTGGGCTTGGAGATTGACTTGTACATCATCGCATAAGCAACCCCAACTGCTGTCAGCCCCGTAATAACCGATAAGATCATCGCTTTATCCGCAACTTGTACCGTTTCCATACCACCGGAAGTAGCCGTCAGCATCGGTGCGATCTGCATGATGTAATCGGATGATAATGCCATCCCCTGTCCTGCAATAGCCACAATCATCGCGGCCCCCATCGCCGGCAGACCTGCACGCATGGCAGCAGGAACGAGCAGAGCACAAATGAGTGGAACAGCCGGTGTCGGCCAGAAGAACAATGAAATGACATACGTTACAACCATTAATACGAAAAAAGCTATATGTCCGTTGACCATGACTTTCTGGATGGGCACGATCATCCGTTGATCTGCTCCGATATCTTTCAGTGAGTTTAATAGAGCGACCATCAGGGTAATGATTAAAAAGATACTGAATAATTCTCTGGCTGCAACCAGATTGGCGTTAAAGACCGCCATAAAACCGCCGACGAGGGATCCTTTATATAACCAGGCAACCAAAAAGGTCCCTACGATCGTCGGCAGTACAACCCCCTTGCGAAACAACATCGTAACAATGACAAGTACAGTAACCAATGCATACAACCAATGAGCAGCAGATAAATCCAAAGCATTCACCCTTCCCACTTTTTTGTAGCGATTTAATTCAGCATTTCAACTTCGAGACCTAATAATTCTCTCAATGCTTGTGCAATATTCTCTGTTGCTTCTGTGACAATCTGTTCTCCTAATTCTCTCGATGCCTTTGTTGCGTCCCCGATACATCCGTTTTTCGTCATTTCTTCATAATGATAAAACCCTTGAATGGCTTTTCCCGGTCTTAACTGTTTATATCTCCCCCCTTCACAGAAATCTCCCGACGTCAATTTGTCCGGTCTAATCAAGTAAGGTGCTAAATAAAGAGCTTCTGATACTTCGCGTTCACAGCTATGTCCAAAAATGGGAGAATGAATGAAATGCTGAATCGACTCTTTGGCCGATGCGGTTGTTTTGGCATAATAAACCTCTGCCTTTTCCTCCTCAGACAAAACAGTGCTTGCCACACTTAGGGTCGATTGATTTCCCCCATGCGCATTTAGAAACAAAAACTTGTTGATTCCGTGATGCTTTAAAGAACGAACCATATCCCTTAAAATCGCAATCAATGTATCCGGCTTCAGGGAGATGGTCCCGGGGAAATTCATATGATGGGGGGATACGCCCATATTGACCGTCGGGGTAACGATCAGATGCGGGTGCATCCGTTCAGCGATTTTTTTCGCCATCTCGGTTGCAAGTACCGCATCACAGCTTTCGATCATGTGAGGACCGTGCTGTTCATGGGCCCCTATCGGTATGACCGCCATCTTAACGGTTTTTAATGCATCCTCTACCTCTTCCCAAGTCATATTTGTCAGTACGTACGAATTCAATGCAACCACCCTTTACACATTTACGGTATTTTGTATACCTAATGGAATCACAAAAAAAATTAACCCTTTGCCTCTGCCGCCGCTCTTCTCTTCTTGACGTCCACCCCTTCCTGAGTCAGTTCAATATCCGCTTTAATATATAACTGACACGTGAGCCGGTAGTTTTCATTCAGCAATTCCCCCAGCATTTTATCCTCTTTCCAATTTGGTGGATCCAGGTTTTCACCACCGCTCAGTACTTTACATGTACACTTCGTACATTTCCCCATCCCGCATCCATATTTCAGTTTCGGAAACTGCTTTATTCCAGCCAGTACAACCAAATTAGCGCCATCTTTCACTTCCTGTTCAACGATTCCACCTTCAACATGCAGCCTGACATTTGGCATACAAACACTCCTTCACTGTGACATTTATCACAATTTTTAGAATTTTCTTAAGTATACATATGAATCTATAAAAATGTAAACCCTTTCGTAAGGTTTTCTCACAAAAAACGCGATTGGAAAAGACTGTAAGTTCTAGGGGATAAATATCGGTAAATTAGCGGCAAAACCATAAAAAATAAAAATTCTGAAAACTATATTGATTTAATCCGACTCTTCCTTTACACTGTAGACAAGAAGATTTGGTATACAAAATACAAAGTGTGCCAGATCCATTATGAAGGAGTGGGTTTTATTATGGAAAAGTATATTGTACTGACCAACAAGGATACCTTTCAGACTATACTAGAAAATGACGGATTCCAGCCTGTAGAAACGTATCATTTTTATTTCTTCGACAAATTGAAATCCTCCTATACCATTGCCAGAGTTCTGGATGACGATGCCAAGATTCAATTATATGAAAAGTATGAGGGTAAAGAGTATGTCAATCATATCCGGGTAAAGTTCTTTGAATCCTTCGAGACGATCGAAGGCGCACGTGAGGAGTTATATGAAATTGTGAAAGCTAATGGAAACAGTGAAGACTCGAAACATTCTAAGCTGGTCAAATCTGATGAATTAGCTGTTTAGTAAAACGGTATTAACCTCAATGTGCTCTTATACAGGCTTACTCAATCCTTTAGTTTGAAAAGGGTTAGGTAAGTCTGCTTTTTATGAAAGTGATGGTTGATTTCCGCCCCAACCAACTTTCTTTGTCTACGATTCACTATTACAAATAAACAATTCAAAATATAAACACCTTCGATTCTAGTATTTAGAAACATACTAAAATCGAAGGTGTTTTTTTGTTCTTATATAAGAATCTGCAAAATCATGAGGTACACCACGGTCAATGCCAGGAACGAAATCGTAAATATGAAATTCCAATTTGACACTTTGAAGGAGCTTGTCTTTACAATGGTCGACATTAGACCGATCGTTGCGTTATACGGTCCCATCAAGAAAGCGGACACTGCTCCTGCGAGCATGGAAACGGTCAGGATATAGGGTGAAACATCCAGGCTTTGGGGATCAAGGGTTCCAGCCAGTAAAGCAAGCGCCACTGCTGGATGAAGTCCGATAAACGCCAGTATCAAAGGAATCAGGGGGATTAACAGGACAAAGATTTCGATTCCGATTGTATCCTTGAAAGCGGTAATCCATTCATTCACCAGATGATCCGTATGGGAGAATTCAATCGCCGATATAAAGAAACCTGCAGACAGAAAGATGAAAAACTGATCTTTCATTTTCAGTAAATGGTGCTGATAATGATCCACCAGCCCATTTTTAAAACCCCCTGCTCTTCCCAACAATAGACACCATATGAAAGCAAATGGAATGACGAGCAGTGAGACGACGATCAAGAACGAAAGAGATAACCAATGCTCCAGGAATGAGATGACAATATTGAAGGCAAGTATCGCTATCAAAATGTGTGACAGCTTTCCCGCCCCTGCCTTTCCATCCATCCCCTCCATGGCTGCAGCCGTTTCTTTAGCGGCAGGGCTTGTACCATATGAAGGACGATTTCTCCTCTTTCTGAATCCACCCGTATACCAATCAAGCAGCAGCCCCATCACACTTAAAGGAAGGACATAAGGAAGCAGCCCGCCCCACTTCACCCCTGTCATATCAATCACAATCCCGACAATCGGGGTGACCGGGGCCCACATCAACGGCATGGAGAATCCGTGAGTGATGGCTCTGCTCATGAATCTTTCTTTATCTTCCAATGGGAAAGCATCCGCAGCCGGCCTGACAGAGAAATACGTCATCGGCAGCGTGGCCAGATTCATGAAAATACTAAAGAAATAAGAAATTCCGGACGTCAAACTGTATAAGCTTGTGGAAGACTTTACCCTTCTGGATATAAAGCCTTGAATATTCTCAGAATAGTTTCCGAGCTTGATAGGAAGTGCCAACAAAGGAACCAAAGCAAACAATGTCAGAAGGTTGAGCATCGGTCCGAATGAAAACAGAATATCTTTCCAACCGGCGTCACCCTTCATCATCATGATGAATCCCAATACAAGAAAAGCCCCCCCTATTACCCTCACAAACTTGTTTATTCTGAATAAAGTAATCATTACAATTAGGAAGCAAATCACAGAGATGATGGGAGAAATATTGAGACCACTGAAAAGTTCGTTGATCAAATAGAATAGGATGGAAACACCGGATAAGAGTTTTATCATCTAATCACCAATTCATAATTATTTCTGATTATTCTATATATTAAACCTCTTGAGAATGAAAATCAATTGTATGGTATACATTATTTCAGAAAAAACAGTGTTTTTTGATTAGGTTTACTGTTTCCTTTTCCAACATGTGTACCAGTGTCTTGTTGATAATTGGCTTATAATAGGGATTTAAAGCGGTTTTCGGAAATCCAGCTCTTTATTGTGGTATACCATAATGCGTTATTCGTCTATTATTCACGTTGATTACATCGAAAACAAGGTATTTGGTATACAATAATTGTTGACTTCCTAAAATATCCCGCTTATAATGAAGACATAAAGATTTATATAAAAATCTCCGGGAGGGGTCCATATGTTCCAACTATTATTTGGATCTAAACACGCTTTAGAAAAAGCAAACCGCAAATTTGCCAGACTAAAACGAACGTTAAAGTTTTAATGATATAACATTCTGTCCTATGTATTTCTCATTTGGGAGACAATTCAGTACCCGATCTAAGAGGTGGTCCAATAATAGGACCACCTCTTTTTTTGGGACACGGGGACAGGTCCCCTGTCCCAACACCATCCTTGAAGTGGGACACGGTGCCTGTCCCACTTCCCACCATCTGTTAAAATAGTAGAATAGAATTTGTACGTGGAGGTGAGGAGATGGATTATTCGGTTATTGGAAAGAAGATAAGAGAGTTGAGGAAAGTGGTGGGATTGACGCAGAGGGATCTGGCTGAAGGGATTTGCACGCAGGCACTCATCAGCCGGATTGAGAAGGGCGATATTTACCCCAGTGCCACGGCGTTATATCAGATTTCCTTGAAACTCGGAGTGGATGTGAACTACTTCTTTGAAATTGGGACCACTCCTCGCATCGATTATTTTAGAGAAGTAGAAAGGCAATTGAGAAGTCTTCGATTGACACGAAGATTTACTGAAATAATGGAAATGGTCAGAGCAGAATTAAAAAATCCATTTTTCTATAAAGATAACGAAAAGCTTCAGCTTCTTTACTGGCATAAAGCCATCTATCTATTTGAAATCGAGAAAGATCGAGAGACCGCATTCTCCTTATTGGAACAAGCGTAACAGCTGACAGCCCATCAAAAAAAAGCCGCAACTGAAAGAGAGATGGAAATCCTGATGACCTTCGGGACATGGGAAACACTCTCACACAACAATCAAAAGGCTCTCTACTATTATAAAAAGGGTAGTAGGAATCTTGAACCATACCGAACAGCTTCATGATAAGTCGATTAAAACCCGGTTATTTTATAATTTATCCCGGGTCCTGACACAATCAGGAGATTATGAAGAGTCCATTGACTATTGTCTCAGAGCCATTAAATGGTGTATCGATGAAGAACATCTGTGGGGGCTCGGGGAGCTGCATTATCATGTTGGCTACAATTATGAACTAGTCGGAGATTATAAAAAAGCACTTCCTTATGTAGATAAAGCCATCCTTATGTTTGAATTGAGAAATGACGATACTCATCTTGCGTTTCTTAAAAAGAGAAAAGAAGAGATTCTGGGACGGAGGGACAGGTCCCTTGTCCCGGAATCGTCTAAATAAAGACGAGGGATATATTTCCTCGTCTCTTTTATATTTGGGACAGAGTGCCTGTCCCCCGTCCCTACCTAGAAATACGATGCCATGAGGAGTTTGAGTTGGCTGTATTTGTGTCTGCTTAGGTTGATTATGGTTTGGCAGTTTTTAAGTTGGACGTTGTATGATTTCATGAAGGTGTCTTGTTCGATTGTTTCTATTTTATCGATAGGGACCAGATAGGATTGGTGAGTTCGATAAAATAGTTCTTCCTTGAGCATGTCTTCCAGTCGATTTAAGCTTTCACTGCAAACAATCACGGACTGATCATCAAGGTGGATAAGGGTCTTCTTTCCTTTTCTCTCGATATATAATATTAGGGATGTATCCACCAATCGCAATCTGCCCTGTTCTTTTACACCAATCTTTTTTCTTCTGGTGCGAGTAGTTTGAATTCTTTCAAGAGTTTGTTTAAAGCGCACCAGATTGATGGGTTTTATTAAAAAATCTTCGGGATAATATTT
Organism: Rossellomorea sp. NRS-1567; assembly: GCF_050467885.1. Lineage (NCBI taxonomy): Bacteria > Bacillati > Bacillota > Bacilli > Caryophanales > Bacillaceae > Rossellomorea > Rossellomorea sp. NRS-1567. The sequence continues at coordinate 52,442 of NZ_JBITPL010000016.1, forward strand.
GTATCCCTGTAAAGCAAAATCAGGATTTGCACTCATAAAGATGATTTTAATCGATGGAGATTTATCCTTAATATATTGGGCAATATCAAATCCGTTGGCTACAGGCATATTAATATCCAACAGCACTACATTTACAGCCCCTTTTGTATCTATTAATGAGAAGAGGTCTGTTACTTCCGTTGTAGCAAGAACCAGATTTGTCCCGGGAAGTTTTTTGGTAATGTCCTTCACTTGATCCAATATTGTTACTTCATCATCAATCACAGCAATATTAAGGTGAATAAAAATCTACTCCTTTGACTGTTTTTCCGGCAGTTCAGGCTCATATGCAAACCAGAAACAACTGCTCAGTGAAGTGACAGAATTAAAAAATAATGCTGCAGTTGCAATAAGATAAGTAATGATTTTCATCTTAAATATCCTCCTTTATAAATCTTTTATATTTAAAATCCTCTCCATAGGAGAGAATTTTTTCCCATAGGAATGTTAATGTGAAACTTTGCAGGATTAAGGAAAGCCAGATACAGTACTTAAAGTCAGAAAGGTATGGCAGATAACCAGAAGCAAATAACATTCCAAATGTAAACAGGGACAAGTACTTTAACTTCCGCTTTTCCTTTGAATTGAACATGTCTTTTTTCTTATGCAGCACCGGTGCCTTGATAAACATGATCATCACAGAGATGAATAACAGAAACAGAAAAACAGGGGTGTATTGATTCAATACAGTTGTGTATTTTACCACCAAAGAAATACCAATGATTTGAAAAAGGCTGAGGAATAAACATTTAAAATAGCTCTTCGCATGGGCCCCTCCAGAAAACATTCTAAGGACTGCCCCGCTTATCAGAATGACGACTGCTTCTGTAACGACCCCAAGGGGGATAGCCACCATTAATGTCAGGATGACCTGGATCAATCCGGAAATCATCCATTCCAGCCCATACCTTATTTCGTCCTTTTTCTTGTTCAAATCAGGATTATAAATAATGATTGTGTTCGCAATAGTCATTGAAATCGTATTAGGTGTAAGAATTCGCATGTTTTCCTCCACACGGGATTTTCACTACAAAGGTAACGGAATGATCTAACAACTCCGGATATAGGTATCCTTTATATTTCTCCACAAGGGACTGAACAATCGCCAGGCCTTGCCCCTGATTTCCGTTTCCCTTTTTTGTAGAGAATCCTGCTTTGAAAATGTCGCTGATATTTTTTTCAATTTCATCGATCCTTGTGAAATTACTGACTTCAAAGAAATACTCATTGTTGTCTTTCCCAATCGCAACCGTAATTTGCCTCTTGGACTCTTCTTCTATCTCTACCGCTTCAATTGAATTAAGGATGAGGTTGCCAAGTATTTTGTTTAGTTCATATACCCTGCAAGGAATATCTTTCAAGTTATCGCAAATGGTGTAATGGATGAGGATGTTCTTCTTAAAGGCGAGTTCTTTATAGGAAAGCAACATGCCGGCTACAGCATCAGAGGTAAGCGGCAATACATCACTTACACTCGAAGCCTCATCCAATACCTCATCTAAATACTCCTTACACTCTTCATAGTGACCATGATCCAGCATCTTCTTTGCAGCTAATAAATGGTGGACAAAGTCATGCCTTTGAAGCTTAACATTGCTAATGTATTGGCTGAGGTCTTCCTCATATTGATGATTTAAATGAATGGACAATGATTCCAGATTACTATTCAACAAGTATCGTATGACATAAAACGTCAAGATGGTGATGATGACTAAAAACACTGCTGATAGTAAGGTAAAAGCCGGGCTGGAATGATGATTGAAAATAATGGCATAGTAGAGAAACAGCATGGCAAACAAAAAAAATAGAATCGAGTAAAATTTGGTATTGCTCCCTTTCATCCCAAGGCTGCCTTCACTCGTATGGATATGTAAGTTGCATTTTTTAATAAGTAAATAGATTAAGAGCATGATGAGCATATGCGGGATGGCTACTGCCAATGCCGGCATATCTTTAATGGTTAAATGAAAGATCGATTGAAAAGGATACAAAAATAGATAGCTGACAAATTCTGAAAGAAGCAAAAGGATTGCCCCTGCCACTATAGCCAGCAAAGAAAGTTTAACGCTTACACGAACAATGAATGTAAGAAGGATACCAATCGAAATAATCAAAATGAATAAATAGATGTATGGCGGGACACTGCCTTTCAGCATAGTCAAAATGACACTTCCATAAAAACTTACAAAAAGCAAAGGATATACTTTTCCTCTGACGGCGATACCCATTAAAGTATATCCCACTAATATGATTAAGAAGGTTTCGATCATCCCGCCTAATAAGGTGATGAGTAAGTTCAAAACATATCCTCCTTTATCCTCATTAAATTTACCATAATTTCTAATTTATAGTAACACAATAATCCGTAAACAATTTCACTTTTTTTACAAAAAAGGACAAAATAAGAACAAAACTGCACCTGATTTATTGTGATTTGGACCAACTGATTGAAGTGTACATTTTCTCAAACCAACTTCTGGTAACATTTTAACTATAAAGGAACAGGGGGGGAATGAGAGTTGAAAAGTCAGAAGTGTACACTATTAAATGCAATCGAAACAACAATTATTCAAATGATTGCCAATGAAATGCCTAATAAAGAAATTGCATCGGAATTAAATTATTCGCAGCGGATGGTAGAATATCATATAAATAAAATCTCAAAGAAGCTCGATGTACAAACCAGAGTTGGGATCATAGTAAAAGCATATAAAAACAAAATCATTACATAGGGACAGGGGACAGGCACACAAACGAAAAAGACGAGGGGACTAATCCCCTCATCTCTACTTAGATTCCGGGACAAGGGACCTGTCCCCACGTCCCCCCCCCAAAAAAAGAACACACCTTTCATTGAAAGGTGTGTTCTTTTTTGATCAGAAACTGGAAACCCGCGCCCCGGATTCGTTTTGCAAGAATATATCTTCTAAAGATGGTTCATCTACATTGATTCTGTATAAATCAATATTTTGCTTTGTGAATGCCCGGACGATTTGTGGAATTTTCTTTTCTGATTCGATTACAAGGGATGTGACATTTCCTCTTGTCTCGATCTCTTTTCCAACTGTTTCAAGGTATTGATTGATGAGATGAGGGTTTCCGTTTTCCAGGGAAGAATGCTTGATCTCCACCTGGATGGAGGAAGAATAATGGGCCCTTAATTCCTCTAATGTTCCTTCATTGATAATTTTGCCATCCTTCATGATAGCTATGCGGGTACAAATTTTTTCAACCTCATTTAAGTTGTGGGAGGTCATGAAGATGGTTTTTCCTTCTCTCTTCAAATCCAATATCAGCTGCTGGATGCTAAGTCCCGATTCAGCATCAACACCTGAAGTAGGTTCATCCAAAAAAACCAGATCGGGGTCATGAACAATCGCCTGAGCAATCCCTAATTTTTTCTTCATACCGAAAGAAAATTTTCCGGCCTTTACGTTTGCATGTTCTAAAATCCCTACTCGATCCAGAACCTCTTTCCCTTGTGCCGATGAGATTTTTTTGCCGTTAATGCTGGCAAAATATTTTATATGGCCAAGAGCCGTTAAGGAATCATAAAAGGTTGAGTAATCTGGTAAAACCCCGATTCGGCTGTATACGTTCTCAAGCTTTGTTTCACCCAGCAGCTTGAATTCCCCTGAAGTGGGTTTTATCACCCCGGTGATCATATTGATAAAGGTGGATTTTCCGGCGCCATTCCTTCCCAGGAACCCGTATATCTCCCCTTTTTCCACATGTAAACTTACATCACTGACTACCTTTTTGGAACCAAATTGTTTCGTGAGTCCGTTTGCCTCTATCACATTCATTATAAATCTCTCCTCTTGAAGATCTCTCTTGCAACGATGAATAGTAATACCGCATAAATGAGATTGATTAAGATATAGTAACTTCCGAGCGTTGAATAATAATAGGGGGTTAAATACTTAAACCAGTTCGTATAAATGCTATCGGCATAGATCGCCCAAAAACTGAGCGCAGGGAACACAAGAGCGAATACGATGCCGAAAAACATCGAGACAGCAGGCTTCGGCATCACAATGGAAAAGATAAGATTCAATGCCAGGGCGACCGAAAGAAACAACATGCAATCCACAACACCAAGCCATAGAAATTCTTTCGAAACAAACGTTACCAACAGATAAGAAACCGTTATGCAAAAGAACCAGAAAAACCAGCCCCCCAGATATTTTCCCAATAAAATCTTCGTTCGGGTGGTCTTCGTCACTAAAAATCTCATCGTGCGGCTGCTGATTTCCCGGTTCATCAGATCATGAGACAGGCCTGCTATAAATAAAAACCCTAATCCAAATACGATCATCAGGGTTCCGATCGCAAATCCATCCTTACTCCCACCTAAATCCAACTGATCTGCAACCGTAGTCATGAAATCTGCCAATAAATAACTTATCCCAAAGATGATTGCGATGACGATGATCGATTTAACACTTTTAAAATGTCCTTTAAATTCATTCATGCATATTGCCCACATTCATTACCACTCCTTTCTAAAAATAGTATACTATTGGTAAATTAAGATAAGTTTAACTCATCCTTAACATTACCTTAAAAAGGAGCCGAGAAATGGAAAAAGGAAAAATACTGATTGTAGACGATGAAGTGGAAATTCTAAAAATGATAAAGCTGGTGTTACAGAAAGAAGGTTTCCAGTCTGTGGAAACATGCACAACCGGCGAGGAGGCAATCAAATTAATCGAAGGCAATCGGTATGATTTGATCCTTTTAGATGTGATGCTCCCTGATATGCATGGATATGATATTTGTTCAACGATCAGAAAGAAATCCAACGCTCCGATCTTTTTTATTTCTGCCCGGAATTCTGATCTGGATAAATTGACCGGGTTCACCCATGGCGGAGATGACTATATCACCAAACCGTTCAACCCTCTTGAAGTGGCCGCACGAGTAAAGGTCCAAATGAAACGGTATCTTGCCTCTCAAGGAGAGAAGGAAGAAGGAGAAATCCTGGACTTCGGTCATTTTAAACTGAATACGAAATCGGCAGAGTTATGGGTTGAGGATCGCCTGGTCCCTTGTTCCGCTCAAGTATACAATCTCCTGCTTTTTTTCTGTAAAAATTCTGACAGGATCTTTTCAAAAGAGCAGCTCTATCATCAAGTATGGAAAGATCATTTACTGATGGACGATAACACCGTCATGGTCCATATAAGAAAAATCCGCGAAAAAATCGAGAAAAACCCCAGTAAGCCAACTTTTTTACAAACTGTCAGGGGGCTGGGATATAAGCTGGTAAGCGGAAAGAGCCGGACACTATGAATCTACGAAAAAAACTGACTATGCACTTTTTATCTCACTTCATTTTCTTGTTAGTTGTCATCATTGGGCTGATCATCATAGCTCTTGTCTCACTGTCTTTCATTATCTCTCAATCCGAGATGAAATCAGACTTCTCAAGAACTTCCAAGGAGTACATGGAACACGCCATAGAGATTAAGGGGCAAGAGGTGAACATCAATCAAGATGTGAAAGATTCTGTCAAAAAGAATGAAGGATGGCTGCAAGTCGTGAATCGGGATGGCAGCGTAATCGGCCAATACAATACTCCATCAGAATTGCCTGATTCCTATACCTTTATGGATATACTCTCTTTAGAGAACCGAATGTACAGAATGAAATATTGGGAAATCCCAAACGGCCGCGTCGTCGTTTATGGTGAAAAGGTAAGAAGCATTGAAATAAAAAACGATCTGACAACCATGGACGGGTTTCCTGAAATCAGCAAGGAAGTTCAGGATTATTTAGTTCAAAACGATGCCTGGATACAGATCTATAACTCTGAGGGAGAGATGATCAGGGATTATTTCGCACCTGAGACGTTACACTATTCCGCTAACGAACTATTGGAGATCAAGGAAGAACCGTGGAATTCGAAGTATGACCTTTCGTTATACCGTCCTGACAGCAGCACTCTTTTATATGTAATTGGTACGGAGAATACATACTACAGCCCTGATGCGATCACGGATGGAATGATCAACCGTTCGTTTATCAAAGGCTTCTTGATCGTTTCTACCATTCTTGGCATATTGATCACAGTACTTGGGCTATGGTACGGAAAGAAATTCGGGGTTCCTTTGTTGTATATGATGAAGTGGATCAACGATATGTCTGAAGGGAAATATGTCAGCCCTCTAAATAAAAAAGGAGTAAGCCCTTTACTAAATAAAGCAGGAATGCTGCATAAACGATACGCTTTCTTTAAGGATGTCGTTCATTCTTTGGAAAAGCTCACATCCACCTTGAAGAAAAATGAACAAATCCAGCAAAAAATGGACCAAACAAGAGAAGAATGGATTACGGGTCTTTCCCATGATTTAAAGACTCCCATCAGTTCAATCTATGGGTACTCCACCCTCCTCGCTTCTGATTCTTATACTTGGAGTCAAAGCGAGATGAATGAATTTGGGCAGATCATACAAGACAAATCCAACTATATGAGTGAATTAATTGAAGATCTGAATCTGACGTATCGACTGAAGAATGATGCCCTCCCCCTCCATAAAGAGAGAATCGATGTCGTTTCATTTTTACAAAAGTGGATGCCCCAGTATCAGTCCCCTGATAAACCGATTCTTCTCGAGACAGCACATCAGGCTGTGTACCTCGGTGTGGATCCAAAATGGTTTACGAGAATCATGAATAACTTAGTGGTCAATGCCATAAAGCACAACCCCATCGGGACGATCATTAAAATAGGGGTACTGAAGTCAGAGGACTCCATCATCATAAGTGTGGAAGACAACGGCACAGGGATCGATTCTGAAAGCATACAAAATCTGTTCAATCGATATTACCGGGGCGGCAATACCAAAGACAGCGATAACGGCTCCGGACTGGGGATGGCCATTGCCCATCAGCTCGTGTCAGCACATGACGGAATAGTCGAAGTAACAAGTAAGCTGAACAGCGGAACAACAATCCGATTGATTTTTCCTCATGAACAAAATAGGAAAAATGCCTAAGTTCATTTAAAGTGCTTCAAGCCTTATAGGGCGTAGAATTCTTAGTGAAATCCCTTCAGAACAAGGTTTGCGGAAATACGCAACAATTGTCAAAATCTATTGAATATAGCAATAACTGGAACTATGATGAAGTTAACCAAAGGCCTTTGGAAAACTTTTTATTCAATGGAGGAATTTAACAATGTTTTCAGCAATCTATAACGCACTTAAAGCACTAGTAAGTAGAATCCCTTGGGATAAAGTAGCATCATTCTTAAAATGGGCATACAATTTAGCAACTGCAGCTGCAGGTAAGACGTATGCACAAGCTATGAAAATCTTAAACTATATCAAAGCGAACCCTGGAAAGATTGTTGACTGGTTCCTTAAAGGATATTCCGTTTACGATATCATTCGAATTATTCTTGGATAATATCATTCCCCAATAAACATAGATTAGGGAATACCAGCGAAAATGATTCTTTCGTCTGGTATTCTCTTCCTTGTTGAAAGAGAATATACAATGCTATGATTAACTCGAACGACTAATATCTTACAGTTTTGCATATAAAGGGGAATGACGATATTGAAAATCTTACATATGGAAGATGTGAAGAAGTACTATGATGGAGAGTGCGTCTTATCAATAGACTCCCTTTCGATAAACAAAGGAACGATATGCGGATATTTAGGAAAGAACGGTGCAGGCAAGTCGACAACCATCAAAATCATAATGGGAATCCTGACACCTGATGACGGAGACGTATATTTCCAAAATGAACGGATTGATTATAAAAACCCCCATCACAAAAAATACATAGGCTACTGCCCGGATTATCCAGCCATTTTCGAGAAACTTTCGGTAACGGAACATTTACATTTCATATCCTTTTTATATGGTGAGACAGATACTCAACAAATAGAAAAAACCATAAACAGATTTTTAGAGCATTTCGAAGTCGAGAAATATAGACATACATTAATCAAAAACCTTTCAAGAGGGAACAAACAAAAAATATCCATCATCTCATCCGTTATGCACAATCCTTCATTATTGATATACGATGAGCCTACTCTTGGGTTGGACCCGCTGAGTATCAAACAATTTAAGTCCTTTTTGAAAGAATACACCCGAAATGGTGGGACCGTATTCTTATCCTCCCATTCATTAAATATCATAGAAGAAATAGCCGATAGTGTAACAATCATTAATAATGGATCCATCGTAAAGAAGAATATATCTGTCAATCAGCTTCGCGGAAGTTTAACAAGTGTAGAAGATTACCTTATCTCTGTGGTAGAAGGACGGGAATGATCGAGATGAACTTCATCAAGTACTTAACGTTCAAGTATAAACTCACAAGACATAAATCAAACAGATCAAAAAGAGATGTCCTGACAGAATGGATCGGCATTTTCATTCTTTCCTTGTCAGTGACGGCAGTGCTTTATTTCATTATCAATGCTTTGTCTGAGAATATACAGGGCAATATGAATACATACATAGTAGGTCTATTTGCATTTCTGTGCCTAATCTCCATCTCGTCCGCTACTAAAGCGTTTTATAAAGAGTACTTTCTCTCCCCTGAACGTGAGATATTACTTGTTGCACCGATTAAGAACTCGCAAATCATCTTGGCGCGTTTTTTTATAGTAGCCATAGAAGTCCTGCTGATCAATGCAGCTTTCCTATTTCCTTTCATACTGGCAAATTACTTCGCTGGAAATATAGCGATTGAAATCGTACTGATGACAATTCCCCAAATCATAGCAGGATCGATCTTCTTCAGTGCCCTGGCACATGTGCTATATACATCGGCTTTCCTTATTTCGAAAGGGAAAGGATTAAAGGCAGTTGCCTTTTCAATCATGACATTGGCTTCTGTAGGGGTCATTGCAGTCATCGTATACGCAAGCAACTACAAGCAGTATTTACTTCATCAAGATGAGTGGCTGAATAAGATTTTTTATCTCCTGCTTCAATATCCGGAGTATCTGCTGGAAAACTCGATTGAGCTAAAGTCAGTGGCGATCTTTACACTGCTCATAATACTATACGCATCATTTACGATACCACTTGTCTATTTCCTGACAGACCATTGCTATAAAAAGGGGCTGTTGACCATTTCCCTAAGGGACCTGGATCAGTCATTTTATTCGAACAAAGCATCCACTTTCATTCATAGGTACATCCAGGATCACTTTATCAAAAAGGATTTATTGTATGTATTAAGAACACCCAAGCTGTTTTCAGTGTACGTCTCACCTTTACTTTTTACGAGTGTCATTGAATTCAAAAATCAATTTGCTTCTTCCGGGATCACTCTGACCATCTTAATCAATATTTTTGCCCTTTTCATCACGACCGTAACACTTAATATCCTATTATCGGATGATAAAAACCTTCAGGACCTTTTATTCAGTATCCCTTTTAATTACCACCATTTATATAAAATGAGAAGCCGTTTAGTACATATCATCTCCTTCTTACTAGCAGGATCTTACTTGCTTATCGTCATGATATTGGAGAAGGTAGAACTACCGTTTATCATCTATGGACTAGTGCAATTATTCATCCTGACCTTCATATCATCCAAAGTATTCTTATCGAGAATCATGAAAAGAAATACGAAGAAATATAACGGCTATAAATATAATGGAGAAATAGTGAAGCCGCTCTTTTATTATCTGTTTGTATGGAACATTCCACTGCTGATTGTATTCAGTATATTGTATGAGTACTATAGAAGAATCATAGAAAACCATTCATTATCCGTTCAGGCTGCTATCATTCTAACTATAACCATCGTAGTCATCATTGGAATGTTATATAAAAGCAATAAAACAACAATCAAACCAGAGGTGAACAAGTTATGGCAAGCGTAGAAAAGAAAGAAAACAAAACATTCTTCCAACGATTAAGTTTCGGATTCACCATTTTTTGCGTCATATTCCTCATTATGAGATTCACGGGGTTATTGGACCCCGTTATTGAGTTTTTTAAAGGATAAAGGGACGGGTCCCTTGTCCCAGGGTTTAAATAGAGACGAGGGGATTAAAGTCCCCTCGTCTTTTTCAGTTCTGGGACGGGGTGCCTGTCCCCGTGTCCTTGCCAAATAATCTTTAGGAGGAAGTCTGATGAGAACTTATAAATTCCGACCACCAATGATGAACCGATCAACAAAAACTTTCGCTATTAATGATAATTCAGGCAAAAAGGTCGGAGAAATCGAGAGATATTTCAATTTTAAAGGACAAAATGTACTTAGTACATTTATCAATATGTCAAATGTGAAGGTCAGAAGCGTGTTAGAGGAAACTTCCCTGGACTTTATAGAAAAAAGTCTTCTTAATAATTTATTGTTTAATAAATGGGACGTGAACTATAAGAAGGATGGGAAACTTCATCACTTTGAACTTAGAGATAAAACTAAAATTAAGACAAACCAATTATTTTTATATACTTTTCAAGGGAGAAGTATGCAGGTGAAGTCAAAGGTAATGGATCGTACAATTCGTTTTTACAAAGAGCAAAGCGGACATTTAAAAATAGTAGCTGATGTATCTTATGATACCTTAATGCCTCCCTATACTCACACAATCAATCTTCACGACGATTCTATCCACTTTTGTGAAATTGCCGGAGTCTATTACTTAATGCTAATCCAACAGTAGCAACTAGTATAAGAAATGTTTGGACAAAAGTTTTTTGAGCTGGTAAACAGGTAGTTACTACGTCAGCGGAGGAATCGGAACGGAGGGACAGGTCCCTCGTCCCAGAACCAAAATAAAAACGAGGGGGATCAACCCCCTCGTCTCTATCACTCCCGGGACACGGTGCCTGTCCCCCCGTCCCACAATCTATCGCTTAATCGTGAATTTCCTCGGCTCAGATGACAGCGTCAATCCACTCTCATCCTTCACTGTAACCTTCACATAGTAGTCCCCATCCGGATAATCACTGTCAGGTGCCCATGGCAGGTTATAGATGGAATGTTCGTTATGGATGTCTGCTTCTTCAAGTGTGTTCCCCTGTGCATCGGTGATTTCCAAATGCCAATCGAGGCGTTTGTATCCGAAGAGCGTAAGGCGCAGCGGCTTGGTTTCACTTACGCTTGAAGCGTTGTTGATGCCTAAATAGTTAATAAGCGGTTCAGCGTTTAAATACGTTTCATCCCCCTGGTACGCGACTCCCACATTCCGGGCATTGTCTATGCCAGAGATGGTGACCAGTTCCGGCTTCACTTTTGAGATGTACTCTGATGCCCCATTTTGAATCCGTTGGGTCTTTCCGTTCACCCACAGCATGCTGCCTAAAGGACCGGTTCCTGTGTCTGTTAGATCCCAGCTGATATGGTAGTTTCCATCCGGCATTTCTTCCACCTTGATGTCTTCCACTTTAGGAGCTTCGGAATCTACTTTTATCGGAATCTTGGTCTCTTTAGGTTTAGCACCCTCATAGTTTAACGTGCTCGTATAGACGTAATAATACTGTCCATCCGGTATTGTTTTCTCCTCATCGTCCGTAGAATTCCAGAAGAATCCTTCCATTTTATAAGAGTAATTTCTGTAGCTCATGATGTTCTTTCTAAACTTAAACGGACTTCCATCCTCTGTGAATTCACTGAAGTTGCCTATATCCTTGATGATGTTCCCTTTTTCATCCTGAATGCTCAGGGACAGTTCCTTCAGGTTGCGCAGTGCGGTGAAAGAAGGATAAACCCCTTCACTGACGGATTGTGGTGACACGCCTATCTTTTCTTTATTGAAGGTTCCAGTGGCCGGATCATATCCGATCGGCAACGAATCAATTTCATTGAACAGGACCGTATATCCCAAGAATGCATCCCCTGTTACCGGGCTTTCATCCACATTCCCCATGGAGTCCCAGTCACCGTAGTATCCCATAAGCGGTACGGAAAGTGTCGTCAGTTCATTTACCGAGCTTCCTTTTGGTACGAAGCGTACAAACCCTTCAATAAAGCGTCCTTCACTCAGCTCTTCAGACAATTCAACTGTAATCTTCACTTCTTCATCACGGTTCGGTTTGTATTGGATTGGTTCTTCCGGATCGTATGTCTTGCCGTTGATCTTGATGTCTGCCCCTGTAACCGGTACAGTGTGAAGGGTTAAGTACTCTCTTTCCACTCCATCGTGTGTTTGTTTGGTTGTTTCGTCTGTGATCAGATCGATCATAATTTCATATTGGTGCTGCGGCTTCACAAGATTTTTCTTTAAAGGCTCCACATTCAAGGTGAAATCAAAGCTGCGTCCCACTTCTTTCAGAGCAACAGAAGCGGCCTGCTCTAATGGAACACCCGAACGTTCAAGGAGGTATGGCGTCTCCATCGCACGGTCAATCTTCATGATACCGGAACCTTGTCTTCTTGGTGAATAAACCGAGTGATCATTGGTTGGATTCGTCAGTGCTTCAGACGTATTCATCAAGGCGTTTTTCGCTTTCAGCACTGTTTCTTTATTTTTCGGAAGGCCCAGCTCCTGATAATAGTGTTGTAAAAGAAGCGCGGCTCCGCCTGCCACCTGCGGGCTCGCCATTGACGTTCCGCTCATGGTTTCATACTCGTTATTGATCACCGTAGAGAAGATCTTCCCGCCCGGTGCCGTGATCTCCGGTTTGAAGCTTAAGTCCGTTGGAGATCCAAAGGATGAGAACGTCGACATCGGCTCGGTTGCCGTATTTTGAACCTTTAACACTTCATCAGTCAGTTGCACCGTCACTTCTTCACCGGACTTCAATCGCTCTGCGAGTTCATTTCCATTCACTTGATCCGTTGTGACTGCCGGAATGAAGTACGGGCTGAAGTATAGGGTTGCATACGCCGTCGCCTGGGGAGGTGGAACCACCATCACCGCTACAGCACCTTTCTTTGCAGCTGCGGTCTGCATATAGGTTGCGGGGGAATAGTACTCTGATGGCTGTGCGACCGCGATCTTCCCTTTCAAGTCAAGGTCCTTGACCGCTGCCGAATCCCCCTCACCAACATAAACCAGTTCGTATTCCTTAGATGGATCAAGCGTTCCGATCAATTTCTTGATCCCCGGCTGAATTTGATAGCCGAATAGACTTCCATCGGACAAACGCAGCCCGTCCACTGTCATCATATCGTTCTCTGAAGAAGCCACTTGTAGGGCATACGGTGTCACACCCGGGTCTCCCACCAGCCCGATGTCTGGATTTTTCGCTAAAGGCAATTGAGACCTTGCAAGCAAATTGTTCTTGGTGCTGTAAGCCGCATTCCCTGCCGCCGCAACGACCAGGACGCCTTGTTCTGTTGCATATTGAATCGAGCGCTGTACGGGATCATTTGGATCTACGTTTCCAGCATCTGAGCCAAGGCTAAGGTTGATGACGTCTGCGCCCATCTCAACGGCGTGATAGATCCCTGCTGCGATATCATCGTCATAAGCGCCGCCACCCTTATCTGAGAATACTTTTTCCGCTAGAAGCTGTACATCGGGAGCGATCCCCTCTGCTTTTTTCTTTGTTTCTTCATAGGCTCCTACAATTCCCGCTACGTGGGTTCCGTGAGAATTTGAGGGTGGAATGACGTTGGTATCGTTGTCTGCCCAGTCGTACCCTGTAGGAACTTTATCTGTATACCAGGTTTCGTCTACTTCGGTTTGTTGAAACTCATCTTGAAGGTTTTGTTCCGTTAACTTCGCAGCTTTCCTTCCTTCTTCCGAAAGCTGCATCGCTTCGTGACGGTGGTCCACACCTGAATCAACGACCGCTACGACCATACCTTCCCCGCGGGTGTTATACTTCGTCCATGTATCCATGGCCTCAACGAGCTCTTTGCTGTCTACAACGGTATGCTCGTATTGTTTGGAAATGCGAACATCCTTTACGCCATCCAGCTTGGCTATCTTTTGAACCTCACCAAGTGTTGTATCCACGCTGAAGCCACTGAAACCTTTTGAAAATGTGTGTCTCACATTAGATTTTGAGTCCTTTTTGCCCGAAATGATATTCTTCACTTTTTCAACTTGAGCGTGTGGCGACGACTTCGCATGCTTGTCCACCTCAACCTCAACGACAACCCTTACATTCTCGTTCGGATCGAAGGAAGACTGATCCACACCGTACAATGGATCAGTGCTCTGCTCGAGTACTCCCGCAAATGGATTAGATTTCTTTGCCAGAACGGAATGAGGAATTGGATCCTGTTTAGAAAACTGAAACTCCGCACTTGCTGATGCCCCGAGCGTCCCCGCGGCCATCACACATGCCAATAAAGATGGTACGACCTTTTTCTTCATGACTCTACTTCCCCTCTACTATCTTGTATTCTAACTATTCTTACTTTTATATAGTAGATAGAGAAATCGCTTCCGTAAATGGGGGTTTTTCAAGCACCTTTATTGGGGATAAACAGAGGTCTTTTCTATTAAAATGGTCAAAGAAACGCTAAACTTATAGTTATATAGTCATTGATTTTATGAATGACACTGTCTTTTGTGGAAATATGTAACTTCCTATAACCCCAACTAATAAATATAGCTTCTGTTAAAATATAAAAATAACAGGAGGTAGGCAAATGGATTACTCAGTAATAGGGAAGAAGATTAGAGAATTAAGGAAGGTCGTCGGCATCACTCAAGGTGACTTAGCAGAAGGAATCTGTACCCAAGCGCTCATCAGCCGGATCGAAAAAGGCGACATATATCCCAGTGCCACGGCTTTGTACCAAATCTCTGTTAAGCTTGGCGTCGACGTTAACTATTTCTTTGAAATAGGGACTACCCCACGGCTGGATTATATACGGGAAGTAGAGAAACAATTGAGATATTTGAGGGTTTACCGGAAATACGAGGAAATGATGGACCTGATTAAGACAGAGGAGAAGAATCCCCTATTCTATAAAGATAATGAAAGCCTTCAACTTCTTTACTGGCACAAAGGGATCTATCAATATGAAGTGAAGAATGATTCAGAGGCTGCCTTTTCCCTTCTACATGAAGCTAATCAACTGACTGCCCACCAGAAAAAGGCGATGTCTGAAAGAGAAATGCAAATCCTGTCGAGCATCGGTGCGATTAACTTCTCTATTCATCACTATGGTGAAGCCCTACATTATTATAAGCAAGTCGAAACGGCCATGAAAACGACGGGACAACTACAGGATAAATCCATCAAAACCAAATTATTCTATAATATTGCCAGGGTACTGACCCGTATAGGAGAACTGGAAGAATCTACGACCTATTGCCATGAAGCAATCAAATGGTGTTTCGAAGAAGAATTGCTCTGGGGATTAGGCGAGCTTCACTATCAAATAGGCTACAATTATGAGCTGGAGTCTGACTATGACAAAGCTCTACCTTATTTCAAACATGCATTGTTTATGTTCGAACTGCGGAATGATGAAACATACATCTCGTTTCTTGCACCGAAGATTGATGTAATGGCAAAACGATTGTAGCTGACAGGACGCTCCCTTTTAAAGTTCTATTTATTCTTCATCTATTAATAAAGCTATGGGCTAGGCTACTTTATCCTTTCCTGTCAAAAGGGCTCTTCGGCGAAGCCAAATTCCACTCATGATAAAGAGAATGCCCAGTAAGGTAAGGAAAAGCAAGGAGATGGCCCCGCCTTTTTGGTACGGCAGGTTCGTGTAATATCCATACTTTTCTCCAGAAAGTCCCCTTATCCATTGCGTTTGCAGGTTAGACTTGGAACCCAAATCGAAATTACTTTCACTTATTACACCATTTTCATTGATGCTGTAAGTCCGGTACTTAATTGGATTTGAACTCAGCTTCTCTGACTTAGGAGTCATGCGCATGGAAACAATGAACGACTCATTACCTGTCTCATTCTCTACCATTATTTTGTATTGTATCGCGTCATCAAAAGCACTCATCCCCTCTTGACCAGATTGGACGGTAAACCCCTTAAGTTTTGCTTCCGGTTCATCCTTCACTTCAATGATGATATTCCCGCTCTTCTTACCTGAATCTTCTTCATCCTGAAGAAACGTATTCACCTTCACTCCATGAAATACTTGAACAGGATCCACCACTCCTTCTTCCTCCAATGAAATAAACTCATACTGATTTTCAAAGCGGTTCTGGTAGAATGTCTCCCTTATAGATTGGATCAGAAAATAGGCTACTAGAATGATAGCTAGTAAACCTAATACGAAAAGGAAGTTACTTAGGTACAAAAAACGCTTCTTCTTACTAGTAGTCATTGGTTCCTCCATTTCAAATCCTCATATTTTATATTTATATATTCTAGTTAAAATTCAAAATACCTTTTAAGTGTTTACTACAAGGCTAATGAGCCTTTCCACTAACCAAAGAAACCCATCTATACCTGACTACACCTAAATCGCCCGCCAAAAGTAGCGGGTGTTTTTCTTTAAGGATTAACATACCCTTCCATTGCAACGCTTTTGTTCCATTAGAGGAAACAATTTGTCCTTTTAACGCATCAGGTAAGGGGGTAAAAACTTGAATAGCAACAAGTTTGACTTAATGATTTATATCATTCTATTGATAAAGGAGAGTATTCATTGACAGAGAAGAAAATTCATAAACTATTCATCATACTTTTATTCGGTCTCATCATTTCCATGCTTTTCGTTGTTAGAAAATATGCTCATGGGGGTGTGGACTACTCCTTAGGAATCTATGGTTCTATCATGATTACGTATCTACTTGGAAAGATGGTGCTTTCATTTCAATACAAGCCAAAGGTTGGGACACCGCCTGATTTAAAAGTGTCAGTGGTCATCCCTTCTTATAATGAGAAACCGGACGCAGTCATTAAGACTGTGGAGAGTATCCTTCAACAGGATTACCCTGTCCACGAGATTTTCTTTGTAGATGATGGCAGTAAAGATATTTCGGGTTACGAAGCCATTTTGATGCTTAAAGAAAGTCGGAACATTGAAAAGCTGATTGTTCATCGACTAGAAAAAAATCAAGGAAAAAGACATGCTCAAATCTGGGCATTCAAGCAGGCAACAGGGGACATTATTTTCACTGTCGATTCAGATGGATATGTATACCCCGACGCGACCCGTGAATTATTGATACCCTTCCATGATCCAGAAGTTCAAGCCGTTACAGGTCATATCAATGCAAGGAACAGAACAGATAATTGGTTTACCAAGTTATTGGATATGAGGTATGAGAACGCCTTTAGAGTTGAAAGAGCCGCTCAATCCTTTACGGGGAACGTACTTGTTTGCTCTGGTCCTATCAGCTGCTATAGACGAGATGTTATCATGGATAATATTGAGGACTACGGCAATCAGACCTTCTTAGGGGAGCCGGTTCAATTTGGAGATGACCGCTGCTTAACGAACTATGCGATTCTCAAAGGAAAGACACTCTATCAATCTAAAGCTGTGTGTCTGACAGATGTACCACATACCGTTCGTCAATTTATTAAACAGCAAATCCGTTGGAATAAGTCATTCTTCCGTGAAAGCCTGAATGCTTTAAAAGTAGGATTCAAGAAGCCGAGAACCCTTATTTGGGTGTTATTAGAGCTTTCTCTATGGATTTTATTCGGGTTCGTTATTTTATTCGCCTTTATTTTCAAAGCAAAGACTATAGGGTTATTGCTTATGTTCTATTATTTCATTTACATTTGCCTTTCAGCTTATGCAAGAAATATATTCTATATTCTAAAACATCCAGTCGTGTTCTTGATGGCTCCTTTATATGGCCTTATTCATTTAGGATTGCTATTCCCTTTACGGATGTACGCCCTTGCAACCATTAAGTCAAATGGATGGGGTACCCGTTAATCCAATCCATTAAAAAGGATATTTTCATCTTCTGACAAGCTCACAGAAAATACACTTTTTTAGAATTGATCTAAAAACTGAAATGGGACCCCCTGAGGAGTCCCATTTCAAATATACTTATAGATTAGTTGCTATCAGATCTGTATTGGTCGGGTATATTGAATTTCTGTTTTCACATCAAATAATCATTTCAAGATACATATATTTTTATTTCGTTACAGTTACTGCTTTTCCCGTGCCATCGTTAGTAGGGACTGTATAAGAGAATACTGTGGTATTTGGGAATTTTTTATAAACAACATCCCCACCTTTAATTGTTTGAGAAGTGCCGTTGAAATAAACTGTAACATCAACCGTGTTGGGATTATTAAATCTGATGGTTCTCTCACTTTGAGATTGAATTACAGAAATACCCAGTTCCATTCCGTTTACCTTTGCCTTCTCATCTACTAATGGTGCAATTTCAGGAAGCGCCTCTACCTCTGTTACTGCTTGGTCAAGAGTATCGCTCACATCTTTAACATCAGCATTTGCTTGATTAATATTAGCATTTGCATCTTCTAAACTAGCTTCGAGAGAATCAATGTTTCCATTGGATGTGGTTAATTCCGTTTCCAGTCGTGTGACCTCTCCTTCAAGACGGCTAATTTCACCATTTTTGTTTGAGATAATACTATTTGCCGTTTGACCCAGCTTGTACGCTTGATCATGAAACAATTCTGCTTTATCCTGTAGAGAAACAATTTGGCTTTTGATGTTATCCATGTGAGTTGCACCTGTGTATGCCACTCCAGACACTGCAATACTTCCTGCGACTAAACCTGCAAATACTTTAGCACTAACGATCCCCATAATTCTTTTCTCCCTTCGACCCCTATAGGTCTATGTAATTTTATTTTTTGTTCTTTATTAAGAACTTACAATGTAATTATATGTCATAAAAAAGTTAATAAAAACCTTTATTAACCGTCATAAATTCGTTATAGTGAACAATTTTCTTCAAATATCTCTATATTTCTCTATTATTCTTACTTTTTCATTTTTTATAAAGAAATAAAAGTTCGTTATAGTGAACTTTCTTTTAGGGGTTTAAGGTTGATGACAGAGTTGAATATATTTTGATCGTTCTTAAGTAGGCTATATTTGCTATGAGGACGTTTCTGTAAATAAATAGTATAAATATCATTACTTACATGAAGGGTCACGTACTTTAGAAAAAAACTATATCACTTCTTTTACCCGTTTGCTGAAGGACTATGAAATGGAAGCTCCAAATAAATAAGGTCAAATTGTAAAATCTCTATTTAACAGCATAATCTATCAGTTCGGTATTCTAGAAAAGGTAACTGTCGAACAAAAAAGTATGCCTGTTACCCATTGGATTGTGATGGGGCAAAACGAAAATAAGTTCGGCAAGTACTCTCAGGATGATGTCGTGTGGACGAAAGACCTATTAACGAAGTATCCAAGAGAAGCAGTCACTCAAATCCACTATCAAGAACTTAAAAACCGTATTTCTGAAAAAGGATTCATAGGGAATATTGAATATAACATAGAGAAGATTGGCCATACATGGACAGATGGAACCTGCTACTCTTTAAATAAACTGAGGAGGATACCCGAACACCCAGAAAACTATACTCAATTGACTACTCAAACACTCGGGCACATCGTCCAAGGGTATGCAAGGGTCCAGCATCTCATGTTGTTGATAGGATTACTGTTTTCTTTAAGATTAAAGAACAAGGACTCCTTTTCTACCTTTTCCATGTTATCGATCATTGGTTTCTTTCTTTTCTTTATTATGTGGGAAACGCGTTCAAGATATTTAGTCAGTTTGACGCCTTTGATGATCATTCTGAGCTGCATGGGGTATTTAAGGGTTGTGAAGGAGCGTGCTATAGGATTGACAAGTGGCAGATCGGTGAAAAGCTAGAGAAATGTCACTGTACTAACAGGGATTAGTCAGGACAAAGGACGTGCATCCCAGTGCTTCACCTGTAAAAGGAATGTCTACGCCTTCATTCTCATAGACTTAGAGTATACGAAGGGAGCTGGTCTCAATGCTTGAGTGGAGTGCTGTTATTGCAGCCGTCGCGTTTACCATTCTCGTGATCTATTTGATTATGACATTAAGAAAAGTAATGACAACACTTGCTGAAACGGAAAAGACGCTGTCTGACGCCCGGACAGCTGTGAACGGCATTACAGAGGAAGCAGAAGATCTGATTCATACCGCCAACCAAATTTCTGTTGATGTCAAAAGTAAAATGAAAGCCGTTGACCCTTTAATTGAGTCTGCTCATGATGTGGGAGAGATGATTCATGATGTGACCAGCTCAGTAAAAAGAACTGCATTGCAAAAGAGCAATCGAAGAACCATCCATGCGCAGGAAAGCAAGCCAGTACAAATTAAATTGAAGTAAGCAAAAAGAGGCCGGTTGATCCAGCCTCTTTTTATACTGAACAATGGGTAAAGAAAAGGACACTCTCTCAGAAGACTTAAAGAAAAAAGACTCTGACTTTGCCAAAGAAATGTTGGCATACGATAAAGAAATAGAAAAATTAAAGAAAAATATATTAAATGATAAGAAGTAGGCGGAACTTAATCATTTCTTTGAGTTTCACCCGAATGACCAATTTCGGGAGCACTCTTAGCTATACTTCTAGTACTGGCCTGCCGTTAATGTAGTTTCAACCTATCATA
The DNA here is from genome assembly GCF_050467885.1 of Rossellomorea sp. NRS-1567. Classification (NCBI taxonomy): domain Bacteria; kingdom Bacillati; phylum Bacillota; class Bacilli; order Caryophanales; family Bacillaceae; genus Rossellomorea; species Rossellomorea sp. NRS-1567. The sequence goes on from NZ_JBITPL010000016.1 coordinate 72,952, forward strand.
GGTCTATTTATGACACTGATCGTATTAGCTAGATTTTTAGGCACGTTACCTAGTCCAAGGAGTCAAGAGGATAACACTAAGTAATCTTATTAGAGGTAAAAAAAGGCCAAGGGAACGATCTCCTTGGCTCTCACATCCCGCCGTTTACCAGCGGCCCTTCTGGACTGGTATACATCATTCTCTTCCCTATCGCCTCAATCACATCTACTTCCTCACCATTCCCCACTACGGAATATCCATTCAGTTCACTAGTTTTACCAACGACAATCACTGAATAGAGATCATTGATCAGACCAACTGTATAGTAATACACCCTGGCAGGATCTGAACGTTCGTGTTCCGGCGGGAATTTCCGCGACACATAAAGAAATTCTTCAATCAGTTCTTCTAAATGGCTTAAATCCCTTTTGAGTTTTGGATCTTTCGGCCGCGCTTTCCCCAGAACGGAAAGGATGCCTTCCATCACTTCTTCTTTGGATTGATAATAATAACCATCATGATTACTCAATGGATAACTTGTATAATCCTTATTCAGTTCCCCATGAAAGTAAGAAAGAAACTCTTCCATGTCAACCTTTTCCTGACGTTTCAGTTCCAGGACTTTCTCTTGTAAACCTTCCGATTCCGCAGGGGTATCCTTCCCGCCTTCTTCCTCAGTAGGTGGATGTTCACTCGCGTTATCACCTTCTACATCAACCTGCTGCAGAAGAAACCAACCAAAACCGATGAAGAATACGAGTGCAACCCCTATAGAGAGTAATCTTGGGAATAAGCTGCTTTTTGACGACTGCCTTTGGTGCCTTTCTTTTGCGATTTCCATCAGCCACCGATGTTTCATCTCATCGGAAAATGGGTTATCATGAAATACTTCATGAAGAGATTCCTTAATCTTTTGCTTATCATGATCTTCACGCAAGGAAATCACCCCCTTCCAGCTGCTTTCTCAATGCCATTCGCCCTCTTTGAATCCTCGTCTTGGCCGTAGAATGTGGAATCTTTAATAAACCAGCCACTTCCTTTGTGGTGAGGTCGTCGTAATAATAAAGGATGATGACTTCCCGATACTTGATGGGCAGGTTCATCACTTCTGCAGCTAACCCATGCTGACCTTCTTTTTGGATGACGTGTTCTTCCGGGGTTGAACAGGATTCACCTTATTCATCATCCGCTGAAGTAATGGTTCTTTCATAGATGGCTTGCGGAGAAAATCCTTCGACTTGTTGATCGTGATGGCATACAGCCATGTCTTATAAGAAGACTTCCCCTTAAATGTATCGAAGTTCTTATATGCACTTATAAATACCTCTTGTACAATATCCTCGGACATACTCCAGTCCTTGCAGTATGTATAAGCAAGGTTGATCAGCTGCTGCCCATGCAGATCAATGAGCTCACTGATTTCCGGGTTCGATCCTTCCATTGACTGCTGCCCCATTTGGTACACACCTTTGTCTTGGTTTCTATGTATTAGACGTTGGACATTTCTTGATGGACTCAAAATAATTGAAATCGTTCTCACTATCTATTTAAACATTTGTTTAATGGTCTAAGAAGCAGGATCAATACGCTTAGGGCATTAAATCAAACGTTTGTTTAGAAAAAGAGGTTGTCAGTTTCAATCTTGAGGAATCAAGACTTCGCAAACGCTTCTAACTCCTTCTGAAGTTTTGCTTTCTCCATTTCGAAATCATCATCTCCCCTATCACACACTGCCTCTTTCTCTTTCCCAAACCCCAGTAAGACTCAACACCCCATCCTTCAACCAATTCCTCAGAATCGCTTCTGCATACCCCCAGCTCACCTTCCCTTTTGCAATCGCCCGCTTCATGGCCTCAACAACCAACTCACATGATAAATCCCCACACCAGCCCTTAATCTTCTCTTCTATGTAACTTCCTATTTGTCCAAAGCCATTTTCAACGAAAAAGGCGAGTGCTCCCTCATCATTGTCATTATTGGTTTTATTATTTGAAGTACTAGTTGAAGAACTATCTGTATTTGTCTTACGCTCAAACGTAGGAGTCTGTGCATCCCCTGTGGATGGCCCCTCCGTTGAAACGCCCTCCCTCTTACGTTCCGACGTAGCCCGTGGGCAAATAGAAAGATCAGCCACATTGATTCTCTCATTCATTATCCTTCGAACGTTACAAGCAACCGGCTGCAGAAACATGACATTATTCAAAAGAATACTTGAACTCGAAATCGTTCTGAACTCGCGCATGAGAAGATGGTGATCCACCAGAAAATCGATGGCATCCTTCACCTGTCTCTTCGTAAACCCATAAGTATTGGCAAATGCCTGATAACTCTTCTGCAGCATGTCCCCTTTGAACTTCGTACGTGCACCGACAATCAGTCCGTTGTCATCCCTGATCATCGTCGGTCGGTACCAATATACGATATCCGCGAGAAGCGTAATCGCTACAAAATGAGCCTTCCCACTTGTAAATGTGATGTTCTTATACCATAAATGAGGAACGATATTCCCCACGATCTCCAATTCTCCGATTTGATCTACTACCTGACATCCTGATTTCATGTTCTTTTCCACCCTTCTGATCTATTCATGTTTTAAATAGGCTGGAAGAGTGAAAAAGGACACCCCATAAAAAATATTTTTTTAAAATTCTCCATCATTAGGACGGCGTATTCTTTATTTATCAATAATTTCCGATATGAAACAACGTCATGAAGAATATAATGTAGAAACAAATTGATAAAAATTCAGGGGGACAGCTATGAACACATACATTGAAGTGGAACCGGGAATCGAATTATTTGTGCAGGATACCGGCAGTGGGGAGCCCATTGTATTTATTCCTGGCTTTACATTTACCACTGAAGTCTTCACCGAGCAGGTCAAGCACTTTTCAAAAACTCACCGTACGATTGTGATCGATCCCAGGAGCCACGGCCGGTCAACCATGACGGTCCACGGGAATGACTATGTCACGCATGGAACGGATCTCGAGAAGGTATTGAAGCAATTAAAGGTAGAGAATGCAACGCTTGTCGGCTGGTCATTCGGGTGCTTAACGGTTTGGGAATATATCCGCCAGTTCGGTACGGATGGGATCAAATCCATTGTCCTCATTGATATGCCGCCAAAATCTCTATCCGTTCAACAAGACCAAGATTGGGTGGAAGGCAAGCTTGATGACATGGCTGCGGCCTACAAGAACTACCTTCGCAATCCAAAAGGACAGCGGGATTTCATCTCTGCTTATGCCACCGGAGTCATGGTCCAACGGGAGCTGAAGGAAGATGAATTAGATTGGATCGTCTCCCAATCAATAAAGACACCTTACTACATTGCCGCCAATCTGTTTTCTTCCGGGCTTTTTTCTGATTATCGTGTGGAGGCGGCAGAGAGCAGTGAAACTGTACCGACTCTGTTTGTTGTCGCTGAGCATTGGGCAGAAGCAGCAACCTCCAGCCTGAGGAAGCTTACTCCTAAAGCGTCGGTGAATGTATTGGGTGGGCATCTCATGTTTTGGGAGCATAGTGAAAAGTTTAATGAGATGGTTGAGGGGTTTTTGGAAGGGAATGGATAACAGCATTCTTTATACTACCTCTGTTCTGCCAAAACTAGGGCAACAGAAAAGACTGCCTTCTCAGCGAAAAAGGCAGTCTTTTCATTACGTCCTTCCAACTAAAAAAAGGTGTGAAAAATGAAAAAGCACGTACTTTTGTGGTATTGTTTAATCGCCAAACCAAACAATCCATAGAATGAAAGAACTTTTTCTCGAAACGATTAACAACTACATTTCTTCTATTAAATTCTTCTACACTTATGTGTTAGAAAAGGAATGGAATCCTCACAAACTTCCCAGGATGAAAAGAATCAATCTTTTTGTGCGCAAAACTTCCGATTGACCCCCTTTAAGAACCGTCCCGGCGCTTCCCCTAATTAAATTTCAAAAATCAAACCTGGATATTAAATAAAGGGGATATAAAAACTAGAGTAAAGAAAATTTAATAACAAACAGGAATATACGTTCGGCATTTAGACACAAAAAAAGACCGCTAAGCCATGGGAAAGCTTAGCCGTTAAATTCATTTTATACTCTGGCATTTCTACCAAAAACCAACCATTTAATAAATTTTCCCGGTTGTAATAAAAGCGTTCCTGGTCTTCATACCTCGACATTTTTCCACCTGCGGCTTCAACAATCGCTTGACCTGCTCCTGTATCCCATCCCATTATTGGGGCATACCGTGGATAATAGTCTGCTTTGCCTTCTGTCACTAAACAAAACTTTAGTGAGCTTCCAGATGAAACAACTTCAACTTCTCCGTGCTTTGCTTCTAATTCTTTAATAAAGGATTCTGTTTCCTCTGACATATGAGATCTACTTGCAACAGCACGTGTCACAACCTTCTTTAATAAGTCCTGTTAAACTTATTAATATTTTGAAACAAGCATTTTGAATATTTCTAAATCAATGGGTTCATCAATGTCAACATCATAAATACTATCCATTATATATGGAAGCCTGTTATCGTTCAAACTAGTCTCTTCATTTAAATTTACATTTATTTTATTGATATAAATTGCCCCGTTAACTTTATAATATTCCGGGAAATCTTGTCTTCTTATTGTACTGTCTTTATTTAATAAGCTCTTTAATATTCCTTTATTATCTACACTTCTCATTAGTATAGGATGTTCCGTTACCCTTGAAACACTAACCAACGTTTCCTCACCAACAGATACTATTTTTTCAATTGATTCATCAATATGAAAGCTCTTCCTTAAAGGTTGGGTGGGTTGTAGAAGGACTAAATAATCATAATTAAGTCCCTGTTGTGAAAGGTTCTTGATAGTATGAAGTAAAGCATCAATGGTGCGGCTCTCGTCTGAAGCTAACTCTTTTGGACGCAGAAATGGCACGGATGCCCCACACTCAACCGCAATTCTTGATATTTCTAGACTATCTGTACTAACAATAACGCTATCTAAATATTTCGACGCTAAGGCCTCTTTTATCGTATAATCAATTAAAGATCTTCCCTCAACATCAATAATATTTTTATTAGGAATTCCCTTACTTCCTCCTCTAGCAGGAATTATAGCTAAGAATTTGCATCCCTTATACATAGGAATCTCCTTTAGAAATAACCGGATAGTCAATAAACCTTTTTTGGGTTTCTATTTTCCAAATATTCTCTTCTGAAAGTAATTTAATAAATTCTTCATCACTTTTTCCTAAGCCATATAAATCAAAATCTTTTATGGACACTGGCTTAAGATCTTCTATTGCCTGTAAGATTTGTACAGCATTATCTTCAACAGCTGTAATATGCTTATTATTTTGTTCATTATATCGTCCCTTTTGCCTGTTGCCGACATCAATAGAAGGTATTCCATAATGACCAGTTTCTCTTACACCTGCGCTGGAATTCCCTATTAATAAATCAGAATGTTTTAATAACGTTAAAAAACTCTCAAATCTAATAGAAGGAAAAATTGAAAATCTGTTTAACCCTTCTAACCTTTTATATTCTTCCAAGATTTCTTCGCTTCCTAAATCATTATTAGGATAGATAACAATATAATTCTTATTCGAAGAGATAAGGGCATTAACAAGATTTTTAGCGTTTTCTTTCATTTCACCAATTTCAGTTGTTACTGGATGATACATGCAAATGGAATAATTATCAAATTGTATAGAATAATGTTTTTTTACTTCTTCCAAGCTTGGAAGTTGTTCTGAATACATAATATCTATATCAGGGGAGCCAATAACAAATATGTTTTCTTTTAGCTCACCTAATTGGATAATTCTATTCCTAGCTTCTTCATTTGCTACTAAATGGATATGTGAGAATTTTGTTATTGCATGTCGAATTGATTCATCTATTGTTCCTGATATTTCTCCGCCTTCAATATGGGCTACTTTTATATTGTTAAAGGCACCAACAATTGCTCCGGCTAAGGCTTCTAATCTATCTCCATGAATAACAATTAAATCAGGCTTTATTTCTTTAATATAATTACTGAACCCCAGTACAGTATTGCTCAAAGCAATATCCATTGTAGTACCTGTCTGTTGATTTAAAAATTTATATATATTTTTAAACTTATCCTTTTCGAGTTCCCTGTAAGTCGAACCATACTTTGACATCATGTGCATGCCTGTAACAAAAATATGAAGTTCAAAGTCATCGTGATTTTCAACTTTTCTCATCAATGACTTTACTTTACCATAGTCAGCACGTGTTCCTGAGAGAAATACAATTCTTTTCACTGTTTAATCATTCCCCATTCTAGATGACAGTCCTCCGAAACATCCTGATTTACAGTTTTACCTAAGATATCTTCGTAATGCTCAGCTTTGATTTCTCCTGTACCTGGTCTTTTCACCCAGATGTTATCCTTGGTCAACTTCTCACCCTTTTTAATTGGTGCAATTGTTACTACTGTAGCAAAGGCAAAATCAATTGTTACCTTTTCTTCCTGCGAAGGTTCTTTCTTTCCTCCTCGCATTTTTGCAATTTCTTCTGATCCTTTTAATAAATTACTGAGTGCTTTCGGATCCATAGAGCAAACTATATCTGGTCCTTGTCTTTCCATTTTATCTGTAAAGTGTCGCTCAAGAATTGATGCCCCTAAAGCCACTGCAGCAAAACATGCATTATTATTAATTGTATGGTCCGATAGACCTATCACTGTATCTGGAAACTCATTGATTAATTCTTGCATAGCCCCTAATCTAACTAGTTCAGGAGGGGTTGGGTATAGATTTGTGGTATGCAGTAATGCAAAAGGCACCCCTCTTTTCTGAAGAACTTGGACAGCCTTTTTCACACTTGATATATCATTCATTCCTGTTGAAACAATCATAGGTTTTCCAAAAGAAGCAATGTGATCAAGTAAAGGATAATTATTCATTTCACCAGAACCAATTTTATATGCTAATACTCCCATTCTTTCCAGCCTGTTTGCAGCTGCTCGTGAGAATGGAGTGCTTATGAATATCATGCCCTTCGACTCTACATATTCTTTTAACTTTCCTTCATCCTCTTCCGACAAAGCACAACGCTCCATAACATCGTAAATGGAAACATCCGTATTTCCAGGTATTACTTTTTTGGCATCCTTACTCATCTCATCTTCTACCACATGAGTCTGATGTTTTATTACTTCTGCACCTGCTGAATAAGCGGCATTTACCATTTCTTTCGCTGTCTCTAAACTACCTTCATGATTTATTCCAATTTCTACTATTACTAAAGGTTGATAGTCTTCTCCTATTCTTCTATCCCCTATAGATATAAATGGTTTTTGCATCTTTTTCTCCTCCTTAGTGATGATTAGCAACTATTTTCTTAATTAGTCTCACAGAACTACTTGTTGAATCTTTATTTATAAGGAATTTCTTCCTACTTTCCTTCATCTTCGCATTTGTAGTTGGTGAAGTTAGTACCTTAGTAACTGCTTTTGTAAGATCTCCTCTATGATATATACCTAGTGCAGCACCAGAAGAAGCGAAAGGTAATTTGTCAGGCTCTCCACTTAAGTTTACTGTAATTAAAGGCTTATCAAGGAGAATTCCCTCCAAACCACAGGTTGAATACTTTGTAATAATTACATCTGCTAATCTTAGCAAATCCTGCGTATCATATTTATCTTTAATTATAATAATATTGCTAGGATTACCTACTCTTTTAAGAACCTCTTCTTGAACCAAACCATCTTCACTAGGGTGAAGTTTAATTATCAGACCTAATTCCTTTTTATTTGCAAACGTCCCAATAATTTCTTCACTCAAGACGTTTATCTCACTCTCTCTCTGACTTGCCCAAAGAAATATTTTTTCCTTATTGAGTAGGTTTTCTTTAGATAGGATGTCATTCTTACTGATAGTAGAACTGCCAAATAAAGAATCAAAGGCTGGTTGTCCAACAATGTGTATTTTATCACTAGGTATATCCCGTTCTAATAAATTCTTTTTGACAAACTCACTCATAACAGCGATATAATCACTGTTTGGTACGTTGCCAATATGACCAAATAAATCTACAAATCTTAAAGTTGGGATACCTCTTTCCAATGCAACCTCATTGGCTGCTCCTTCTGCTCTTTGGGACGAAGAAGTTACTACTAAATCTGGTTTTACCACGTCAAATACTTTACTGAAAACGGAAGTTGGAAAGAAAGCTTTCCTTCCTATTGTTTGGAACATTTCCATTGCCTTCTCATACCCATATTTAGTTTCCAAGTCATGCATCGAAGGTCCTAAATAAGCTATAGAATCCTGTAAAGAAACACCTGATAATTCGTTATGATGTTTATTTGCCAGTTCTCTCCCTAAGGTCTTTACTCTGTCAAAATCGTCACCTTTCAAAAAATCAAAAAAATTATAGTATGGTATTTTTTCTTTATTAAATTTGACGGTGGCTGTGGTTAAAGCTATTGGAATAGGTGAAATTTCATCCTCGTTATTTAGTGCCTTTATTATAGGAAGAGCAATATTCACATGACCTCCTCCATAAGTTATAAACAGAACTTTTTTCACAGCAGTTCTTCCTTACCTCTTAGGATTTTCAATGATACATCTATCATTTCTTTTGCAATATCAATTCCTGCTTCTTTATAAAAAGGCATAAGTGTACTTTTGTAACCTGTCACAATTACAGAGTTTAACTCAAGCACTAAAACTTCACCGTTTTCGACAATACAGTCCACTCGAACTAACCCTGTAAAATTAAACTTTTTAACTATCTCAACAGCAATATCCTTTAGTTTTTCTTCAGTATTTCTATCCATTTTGGGATTAGACCTTTTTTCAAATCCTATTAATTTATATTCGTTAGCTTTGTTATAATTTAAGGCCTCCAAAGCTTCGACCTTATTCCCATCATTTTTTACAGGGACGGTATAATCTGTTCCACTCACAAATTCCTCAATCAAAACTTTGGATCCAGTTGCTAATACATTTCCAACGGCATCTTCCAACTCAATAGTGTCATTGGCCTTTCTTGGTTGTATTAAATCTATAGCGGATTTGACTACACAGGGAAGAGTTAAATTACCCAACACTTCTTTCAATTCTGCCTTCTCTTCTATCACATAAAAATTAGGTGTAGTAAAGCCTGACTTTATTAAGTTTTCTTTAAAGTCAATCTTGTCTTTAGCAAACTGACTTCTTTCAGGGTTTATAGATGTTACAAATCCTTTACTCTCTAGATACTCAGCTAATTCGATGACCTTTTTGTGCCCGGTTCCAATTACAATTGACCTTACATTTTTATTAGAGAAAAATCTTTCTATTTCCTCTTTATTGCTCATATCCTCAACTAATGTATGATTAGCATGCTCATATCCTGGTTCATTCTGCTTTCCAGCTACCAAAGCAACTTCAAAACCCGATTTTTGAAGTTGGTCAGTCAACGCATCTCCACTGCTACCTGCTATCAAACCTATTATCATAAAAAGCAACTCCTTAATTGTTATCCGACTTATTTACTACTTTAGAAAAAGTTCTTATTAAGATTTTTATATCCATTAATAGAGAAATATTATCAGCGTAATAAACCTCTAATCTTTTCTTCTCATTTAAACTAAGTTGACTTCTCCCATTCACTTGAGCATAGCCTGTTATACCTGGTGATACCCTATACGCACATTTTCTTTCATCATCAAATTTATCATACAATTCTTTTACGGTTGGTCTAGGTCCTATAAAGCTCATATCTCCCTTTACTACGTTTATTAGTTGAGGGATTTCGTCAATACTAAACCGTCTCAGCCACTGGCCAATCTTCGTGATCCTCGAATCCCCTTGACTGGTAGATGGTGGCCCGATATTCTCTGCATCGACAACCATTGTTCTAAATTTATATATTAAAAACTCTTTTCCATTTAAGCCTATTCTCCTTTGTTTGAAGAGCACAGGGCCTTTTGAATCTGTTTTAATTGCCAGCCCTATCAAAATTAAGAAAGGGAATAAAACTATTAATAAGATGAGGGAGAAAATTATATCTGCCAGCCTTTTAACTATTAAATACATAATTACTCTCTCTCTTTCTCATTGCTATAACTTTAATCTTTTTATCAAGTTCAATTTTATCATTCTGGATATCAGAAGAGCTTCTTTTTAAAGCTGATTTATAATGATTCCTTATTTTTTCCACTTCAAGACTTAGATCGTAATATCTTGAATGACCTTTATCTCTTTCCTTTAAAAATCCTCTCGAAAGTATGACCATCTCAGAATTTAACCTGGCATGCTCATTTAATATTAGTTCTGCTGGCAAATCACCTTCTCCAATCTTTGCAATTCCACCGAACCCAAACCTTATTCCCTTATCTTGAATGGTTTTCGCTAATTCATCGATTACAAAACTTGAAAGAATCTCAAACATAAAATCGAGTCCAAGCCCCAGATGAAGATCATTCAAACCTACATGAATTTCGTCAATATCTTCTATAGAGAGAATATCCTTAATACGTATTAAAGCTTCCGCTGTTTCTAACAATAAACATACCTTGGCGCGATTATTCACAATTGTCACAAATTCTGCTACTTCTTCTGGAGTCTTGAACATCGGCAACATGACTACATCAGCACCAGATGTTATAACATCATTAATTTCTTCTTCAGACCCCTGGTGAATAGGATTAACCCTAACGAGCAATTCAGACTTTGAAACCACTTTTCTTATCAAGCAGACATCTTGCAATTCATGGGTGGAAACATGCGTATCTAAATGTCCTTGTCTTTCTTGTTTTCCATTCTTTTCAAGATCAATGAATATCCTATCTACCCCTGCTCGCTCTGCATCTTCAACTAGTAGTGGGTTATTTGATATCAACATTAACTTCATTATTTACCTCCTCCTTAGAATCGCTTTTTTGTGAGTTTTATAATTTTCTTTTTTATTATCTTTGTAAGTTCATTTATCTCTTCTACTCTTAATAACAAAGCAAATATATAATATAAGAAGAAAAAGAAGAAGGTAGTAAGTATAAAACCAATTAATGAATCGCTAGCAGGAAGAAAGCTTTTCACTATTAAAAGAACAACTACAGTCATTAATATATTCCCTAAAGTTTTTACAATAAAGAAGTAATTAAATGAACCCCAATTGATTCCCAGCCTCCTAATAACTATCAGTAATAGTGCCAACATACCTAATATAGAAACTAAGGAAGTAGAAAAGACAAGGCCCTTATACGAGAAATTCTGTATTAATAGGACTGATAAACCTACCTTTAACACTAATAATGCTGCACCTACCACTACTGGTGTTTTAATGTCTGAATAACCATGGAAGACTCTTATTAACATAAGGATTAAGAGCGAGGAAGGAAGCCCCCAACTATAATATGTTAATATTTCTGATGTAAGTTCAGTAGCCTCACTGGTAAATGCACCATATTCAAAGATATATTTAACTATTTGAGGTGAATACATCAAGAAATATAGTGTTACCGGAAATGAAATTAATGTAATTACTTTCATTCCTTTAAAGAGTAATTTTTGTGTATTCTCTTTATTTTCGCTTTTTATAGAATCTGTGATAAAAGGATAATATGCAGCAACAATACTTGCTCCTAGTATTCCGATAGGAAGTTGAATCAACTTATTTGCATACATAATAGAAGAAACTGCTCCTGCTTTTAAGTTGGTTGCCAGTACTCTATCAATTATCACATTTAGATCCGTCAGGGCCATTGTTAACATCGCCGGAAATGAAAGGATCAATAATTTAATCAAAAGCTTATCTTTCTGTAAGCCAAAACTAAACGGTTTAATAGAGAATTGATATAAAATATATACTTGTTGAAAGATAAATTGTATAATTATTGAAATCAAAAATGAAATTGGTAAAGCATAAAAATCAAAGAGCGGCCTTAAAGTTATAAATAATATAATGAATGAAACATTTTGGATTACTGGAGCGAACGCTGAAGGCGCGAATATCTTGTTTGCATTCAGAAAAGTCTTGTTTAGTCCTGACAAAGATAACAAAACATTTGAAAATATCACTATTTGTAAAAAACTTACGGTAAGCTTAACCTCTTCCTCAGGCAGCGACGGAGAAAGGGTCCCGATTAAATAATCACTCAGCAAGAATATTATGAGGCAGAGGATAAATAATATTAAAAATATCCAATTCCGAATATTTTCATAAAATTTTTTCGACTTCATTTCTTGTTGGTTGGCAATATATCCAACAAATACCGGTAAGAGTACTGTTCCAATTCCACCCGTGATAACTAATTTATTTAAAAGCTCCGGTATAGTAATCGCATAATAAAATGCATCCGTGACTTTTGATAATCCATAGTTTGTTGCGATAAAGAATTCCCTTAGAAACCCTACGACCCTGCTCAATAGAGTAGCTACTAATAAAACGATTGATGCACTTAATAATGTATTTGACCTCTTGCTATCCTTCATTAGTAATCCTCTTTCTTGTTTAACAATCCCAGCTGAAATGTTCCTACTATCGTTAGGGGAACAATTATCATGGTTCCTGTAGAAATACCAAATGATCCGCCGATTAAGGAAAGGCATACTGCTATTAAAAGTATCTTGATTCCGGAAATTTTTTTGATTCTTGAATATATTGATAATCCCAAAAATATTACTATAATAATAACCAACGATTTTAGTATTAAATAGTCCTCAAACAATCTTATTATTCCGTGTGACGTCATATTAAGTATTGCGGTATAATCATCACCAAAGAAATTTAGATTTTTAAAGAATGATCTGATTAGAAAATCCTTTATTAAGTCTAAAAAAACAAACAAAGTAAAAGAACCAAAAATCAAAAAAATATATCTGAATTTTTTAATTAGTATAAATATATATCCAATAAAAATTTGTATTAAAGCAACAAACATTGTTCCACTACTCACTGTTGTTAATAACCAAGCCAAGCAAATTAACAGGTGGAAGAAATATTCCCTAATATTATAACTATAAGAACTATACATCTTTATTTGTAGCAACAATATGAGAGCAAATCCTAAATAGGCTGGTACTAATCTTCCATTCATAGTAATAGTTAATACAAAAAGTACAATTAGTGGCAATAAATAGTTTACTCTTAGGTTTACAGCATAGTTTGTTGCGATTATTTCTTTTTGAATTAATATAAAAAGCCAGAAGGTACATGAAAACATAAGTAATATATATATAGAGTAAACAACATCTATACTTATCTTGAAGTATTCACTTGCTGCAATAGCAGGAAAAGCAACCAAATACCTTAATGCATGCGGGTGATGATCATGTAATAAACTAATTGGGTTAGATCCTAATAGAATTTCCGCTTGGGGAAAAAGCGGAAATTGGATTATGTTATTATTAAGCAAAATCACTAAAATTATAAAGAAAACAATAGGGTATTTATATTTATCATTTATACGCAAAACAAATAAATTAAATATCATTATTAATGCTACGCTATTTATTGCATCAAGAGCAGTTACTGCAACCCCAAGTCCCACGCCCAGAATCAGAACAACTACTATCCTAAAAAACATACTAGTATTTATCACTATATCAACACCTTAACTCTTACTGTATAGCTCAAGAAAGTTGTTTTGCTATAAAATTACTTTCTTGATTTAGTTCTCCTTAATTAACTATAAATAGTATCCTTCTTTTAGAAAGCGTAACATAATATTTAGTAATTTTTAACCTTCATATCCTCTGCTCCTCACCTTTGTCCCCATATATGATTAACTGTATGTTTTATTCGAAAGAAAGAGGAGACTAGTTTTTCTATATCAAATACTTGATTCAGTTGGCACTTTTAACAACTAGTTTCTCTCTCTTATTCGCCAAATCCAAAACATATTGCGCTAGATAATTAGGTTCAAATGCCGTATGATTCTCAACCAGGTTCGTTACCCGCTCATACTCAAACTCCACCGTCTTCCCAATAAAAATCTTCGGAAAAACAGCCTCCCCATGAACTTCATTCTCACCCAATAACTCCTCATACATCTTCTCACCAGGACGAATCCCCGCATATTTAACCCCGATTTCTTCTATTGTATAACCCGATAACTTAATCAAATTCTTCGCCAGATCAACGATTTTGACTGGTTCACCCATATCCAGCACGAAAATCTCTCCACCACGTGCCAAAGCACCAGCCTGCATAACCAATCGGGATGCCTCTGGAATCGTCATAAAGTATCTCGTCATATCAGGATGGGTAACCGTAACCGGACCTCCAGCTTGAATCTGCTTCTTGAATAATGGAATGACACTTCCACGACTGCCCAAAACGTTCCCGAAACGGACGGCAACAAAGTTCGTGGGGCTTTCTTTATCCAGATTCTGAATGATCATTTCAGCGATTCTCTTTGTAGATCCCATTACGTTTGTAGGGTTAACAGCCTTATCGGAAGAAACCAGCACAAACGTTTTGACTCCGAATGTATCCGCTGCTTCCGCCACATTCTTCGTCCCGATGACATTGTTCTTCACAGCTTCTTTCGGATTATATTCCATAAGAGGAACATGCTTATGAGCCGCAGCATGATACACCACGTCAGGTGAGTGACTTTCCATCACTTCAAAGATACGGGAACGGTCTTGTATGTCTGCAATGATCGGAATGATCTCGAACTCTGTTCGATACTTGTTCCTTAACTCCATATCAATTCCATAGATAGAATTCTCACCATGACCTAATAATAAAAGTTTTTTGGGTTTAAACTTACTAACCTGACGACAGATTTCTGAACCGATGGATCCACCTGCTCCAGTAACCAGAATTGTTTTCCCCGTCAGTTTTTCAGAGATGCTCTTTATATCAAGCTCGACTGGTTCTCTACCGAGTAAATCCTCTACTTGAACATCTCGGAATTGATTCACGGCTACCTTACCTGACACGATATCTTCAATCATCGGCATAATCTGTGTTTTTGCATTTGTTTTGCTGCATTCTTGATACACTTTTTGAACCACTGTTTTACTAAGTGAAGGTATAGCAATAATAATATTATCTACATTTAGTTTTTCTACTAACCTTGGGATATCTTCTGTTTTACCAACGACCGTTACCCCATAGATTTGAAGCTTCTGTTTCTTAGGATCATCATCAACAAATCCAACCGGAAGCAGGTCTGCATCACGACTTTTCATAAGTTGGCGGACAAGCATGGATCCTGCTGATCCTGCCCCGATGATTAAGGCACGATTTTTCTCTTGCTTCGGCTGTATGTAATAGTCCCGATACATTCTCCAGGAGAATCGTGATCCCCCTATTAAAATGACATGTAGCATCCAAGTGATTAAAAGAACACGTACATACACATTTCCATTTACGAAGAACTGTATGACTCCTGTCATTACTATCGAGAAGGTAACAGCCCTTACAATCGCAAGCATTTCTCCAACACTTGCGTATTCCCACGATTTCTGATAAAGACGATATACAAACGCAAATAAATGATGACTGGCCAATAACGCAATAGAGCTAATAACGAGTGTTGGGAACGTATAAGCGCTGAAGTATGGATGAAGAGTATAATAACCGATATAAATAGCTGTTAACACAATGATAGAATCCAGTAGAATCAGCATGGAAACACGCTTCGTATAACTCAAATGGACCTCTCCCTTTCTATTTTCGACAAAATAAATACCTAAGGGAAACATATAGTAGCTATATCCTTTCCTTAGGAATTTATATTTTTTTGGATTTTTTTAATCTTTGCTCAATCGCTTGATTGATTAAGCTTTGAATTTCCATTAGATGCTCGTATGGTGCATCTTGATAAATATAGCGTATGGCTTTTTTAATACTTTTTGGCATACTAGTAAACTTACTCAATTAGTTAATCTCCTTTAACTAACATCTCTTCATGTTAAATCCACTTCATGAAGATATTGCATAAAGCGTTTTCATTGATTTTCTTTACTTCTATTTATTAAAATAGTAAATGTGGGCATCTAACCCTTCCTCACATCCCACCACTGACGACGAGCGTCTAAGGCGAAGTTTCCTCTTCACCCACGGTGTGACCGAGTGCCTCCATCGATAACGGTAAGGAGACATTCCCAAAATTCTACTGTTGTCTGTGTGCAACTTTTTGATTCTGATTGACCAACGACAATAGTACCTTAGGATCACCTGTATCTTGACTGGAATTAGAAGATTCCGAGGAACTTCTTCTTTTTGATCAACTCAGGTATTTCTTTATAGATTGTTTTTCCATCAACGAGCATCTCTGCATTCTCAGTAAAGTAATAGACCATGTCTATTCCATACTTTTTCTCTATATAGTCCATCGCTTCCTCCATTTTGAAGGTGCGATTATGTATGTTATGAGCGTCAGATGCGATGAAGTGTGTCAGGTTGGCTTGGGTCATTTGCTCTGAGAACTTTTGAATATTCTTTCCGAAGTATCCTACCAGACTGGAAGCTGTTAGCTGGGTAATGGCTCCATTCTTAACCAGTTTGTATAATTTGTCCGGTCGCTCAATCAGTTCGGAATTGCGCTCAGGGTGAACGATGACGGGTGTTAGACCTTCGACCTGGATATCATATAGTAAGCGTTCTGCATACCTTGGTACAGAGCTTGAAGGAAATTCGATGAAAAGATACTGAGATGACTGATTTAGGAGTAGAATTTCTCCCTTATGATAATCTTCCAGAATTTCTCCGTATATGCGGCATTCTTGTCCAGGTAAGACGGTTAATGCAACATTCTCTCTTTGTAATGCTTCATTGACCGAGCCTACTAATGGCAGGATGTCCGACTTCTTGTTGTCATACTTCCCATTTTTATGATGAGGAGTCGCGATGATCGTATGAATGCCCTCGGAAACCGCTTGCTTTGCCATCTCAATACTGTCCTCTATAGACTTGGCACCGTCATCGATCCCAGGCAAAATATGACTATGTATGTCTATCATGTTGACCCCTCCTCTTATACTGGTTATTTAGACCTACCCGAACATCAGTTTATATTTTACTATAATGCTTAAAAATGTAAAGTGTTGAATTAATTGTAATTTATATTATTTATTGCCGCCATAATAATAGTAGTAATTACTATCTTTCATTTCCCGGTTATTAAGGACCACTCCTACCAGCTTCGCTTTGGCAGCATCTAATAGTTCTTTAGACTTCATAGCTCTGTCTACTTCAGTCGTACCTGAGCTGATCACCAGTATAGTTCCTTGACATTGATTGGCTAATACCTGACCATCCGTAACAGCAAGAACCGGAGGAGTGTCAAATATGACCATATCGTATTCCTCATAGACTTCTTTAAAGAAATGTTCCATACGTTTCGAACTTAGAAGCTCTGCCGGGTTTGGCGGGATGGGACCGCATGTAAGTAAATCCAAGTTTTTCACATCCGACGAGTGAGTGACTTCCGTTAAGTTCTTTTGACGCGTTAATACACTTGTTAAACCAAATGTATTGTTTAATCCGAATGTATAATGAGCCGTTGGTTTACGCATATCCGCATCAACCAGGAGAACTCTCTTCCCCTCTTGGGCAAATACGACCCCAAGGTTAGCAGAAGTGGTAGATTTCCCTTCCCCGGGTCCTGACGAAGTAACCATAAGGGAGCGTAATTCCTGATCGATGAAGGAGAAATTTATATTCGTTCGAATCGTTTTGTATTGTTCAGAGATCGGAGACATAGGGTCCGTTTTCGTAATTAATTTACGTTTCGTATTCATCATTTGTTTCTTGAGATTTTTCTTAAGAGCCAACTGTCTCACCTCTCACTCTTGATTTTCGTTGGGCACGGCTTTTAACCTTTTCTTCCTGATCTTGGATTCGTGTGATGGAACCAAGTACCGGGAGACCTAATAACTTCTCTACTTCCTGTTCTGTCTTGATTGTATTATCGAGGAATTCTAATAGGAATGCTAATCCGACTCCCGTCATTAACCCAACAACTGTGGCAATGGCGATATTAAGTAAAGGTTTTGGTTTTATAGGTGATTGATCTACCCCGACTTCCGCTTTCGCCAATACGCTGACATTATTCACATTCATGATCTTACCTATTTCGTCTTGAAACACGTCTGCCGTCTTATTGGCAATGGCCGCCGCCTGCTTTGGATCCGTATCTTCCACAGACAGGTTAATGACCTGTGAGTCCTTCTCACTGGCAACTGTCAGCTTTTCATTCAATTCGTCAACTGTTAGATCCAAGTTTAAATCCGCTATGACCTTCTCAAGGATAGCCGGGCTTTTCATAATGACATTGTACGTATTAATCAACTGAAGATTCGTTTGAATTTCCCCTATATTATAAGCCGGCTGTTCCGATTTGGATTGATTGACCAGTAGTTGAGTTGAGGATTGATACACAGGGGTTAATAGAAAGAAGCTTATTCCCCCGCTTACAATGATAGCTGTAAGAGTGATTAACAGGATGAGCTGAATTCTCTTCTTTATTGTCTCGATCAATTCCCGCAAACTAATTGTTTCTTCCATAACTTCCTCCTAAAGAAAAATATGTAAAATAATATCATATCTTAGTTGTTTTTTTTCTCGTTTATTGTCATAATTTTAATTGAAATGTAATATTTCCACACTTATCTATTAAACTACATATTTTTCTATTTGAAAAGGTTATTATCATAATTGGTATTTATTTCTTGTATAATTTTACCTGAATGAAGGGAGATTCCTATGAAACAATTATTGCTAACTGTATTAGCCATCAGCTGCGTCGCTTTCCTTTTCCTTGGAAACATGTATTGGAAAGAGCGTACGACACTGGTCGCTTCTGAAGAAAAGACGGCCGAAACGGTGGAGGATACTTCGACAGAGGAAACAACAGAACCTCAAAAGGAAGAATCCGAGGAAGAAGGAAGGGAGGGAATCGATTCTCTCATTTCCAATTGGCCGGAAGAAGCCCAGGTTCACTTCAAAGACCTTATGGAAAATGGCGAAACGTATAAAATTGCCATCGTCGGTTCACCGGCCCTGGGGGAAACCGAAAATGGTTGGGCACCTCAATTAAAGGAAAAGATCTTATCAGAACTCGACAATCAAGTAGAAGTGGAGATCTTTCAATCAGGGGTCACCTCCATCGAATTCATCAATGGAGAAGAAGCGGACAAAGTCCTCGCCTACGAACCTGATCTCGTTTTGTTAGAACCATTCTCCCTTACCGATAACTCCAATCAGGTGGGATCCGTTCAGAATCATGAAAGTATTCTTATGTTCCTGAGAATTCTTAAGGAAACAAATGAAGACAGTGTATTACTTCTTCAACCTCCTCATCCATTAGAAGGAGCCACTTATTATCCTCAACAAATTGAAGCATTGGAGGAATTTGCGGAGGAAGAATCCATTTCATACCTTGATCACTGGACTTCATGGCCGGATGATGAAACGCTGGGTGATTATTTAATCGAATCCCAGGACACCCCTAACGAAAAGGGCCATGATATCTGGGCAGAGTATTTAATGGACTATTTTATTAACCAATAGTCGTCATTGTTTTGATAAATAATGTAAAAATTCCATCTATGCAATTGGTTCCTAATCTGCTATCTTATGGAGTAGGCTAATTAAAGGTGAGGGAATCGAATATGAGAAGTGATAAACATATGAAAAGTAAGAAACGAAAATGGCCAAAGATCCTTGGCATAATCGTTCTGTTACTGGTTGTTGCTGGTGGTGTATACGGGTATAGCATCTATGATTCATTAAATAAAGCAGTAGAAACCATGCATACCCCTATCGACCGTGACAAGTCGTCCAAACGTACGAAAGAAATTGAATTTAAAGATAAAGAACCTTTTTCTGTCCTATTATTAGGTGTGGATGAACGGGAAAATGATAGAGGACGCTCAGATTCCATGATAGTCCTTACAGTCAATCCGGATACGAAATCCGTTAAGATGATCAGCATTCCCCGTGATACTCTGACCGATATCGTGGGTCATGGAACAAGAGATAAGATCAATCACGCCTACGCGTTCGGCGGTGTGGAAATGTCCATGGATACAGTAGAAGGACTACTGGATATCCCCATTGATTACTATGTTCAAATCAACATGGATGGCTTTAAGGATATCGTCAATTCTGTAGGCGGTGTTACAGTCAACAATGACCTGAACTTCAATCATGATGGATATTCATTCCCTGAAGGAAAACTTGACTTGAACGGCAAGGAAGCCCTCGCATTCTCACGTATGAGATACGAGGATCCCCGCGGCGACTTCGGCAGACAGCTCCGTCAACGGGAAGTCATCCAGGCCGTTATTCGTGAAGGGGCAAGCGTATCCAGTCTATGGAACTTCGATAATATATTCGATGCATTGGGAAGCAATGTCAAAACCAATCTGAAGTTTGAAGAAATGGTAGACATTCAAAAACACTACAAATCGGCTTCGAAAGACATCGAACAAATTCAAATCAAGACCGGTGCAGGTACTAAAATCGACGGAATCTATTATTATGTGATTCCCGATGAAGAACTGAATGAGATTCAGGATACTCTAAAAGAGCATCTGGAACTATAAATAAGAAGGAGGCTAAGGGTCCGATCGGACCCTTAGCCTCTTCTTTTATCTTTTTTCGGTTTTTTGCTTATTGAGATAGACCTCTTCTTCCTTAGGAGACAGCAAACTGGTGGCTTTCCCAATCGTGCCTTCCTGGATTCGCCAAACCTTATTATGATCACTGACGGCTCCTGAGAAATCTCCCTCTTTCCAGCTCGTCAAGATATCTTTATATGTGCCTTCATGCTTATACTGATTGATTTCTAATTGATTCAGCAGGTAATCAATCCGCTCATCAGTGATTTCGAAGAATGACCATTTCTCTTTTGCCGCTACTTTTTGATGACTCATGGCATGTATATACTGCTGCATCAATTTTTCACTTAAGGGGGTTTTGACTTCTTCCCCGAATGGATTTCCACCCTTGCTCACTTTCTTCGCTTCATCACCATCATCCTTCATTTCAACCCCTGCCGTTTGTTCCACGTTCCCATCAGACGGATCCTGTTGCGATTCGCTGGTCCCCGTCCCCATATCTAAACTACCCACAGCTATGTAAACACCTAAAGCAGTTAACAGTAATACGCTTCCTATGATGATTCCTGCTACCTTCTTGCTCACGACTACATCCCCCCTGTATGCTGCACAGCTTTTTCTGTATGTACTCTTCTTCTAGATTTTAGGCGAATAGTCCTTCAAGTTTTTCAAAATAGAATTCTCATCTTACCATATAATGAAAGATAGTCGCCAAGTTGTTGTATTCCCCGACTAACTTCCGAATAATGACTCAATGTTTGTAAATTGATTTTCAGTCTACATAAAGGGAGCTTTGATAGATTGAAGAATCAGACGTGGTTGTCCGTTCAGTTCTTTGCGATTTTTTACTTGGGGAATATTCATACCTTATTGGACAGCGTGGCTGGTGGAAATTAAAGACTTTTCCATTTTGCTGCAAGTACGGTGATTGCGGTTGGGGTGATTGCGCGGTCGTTTTCGAGCTTTTCTGTTTCAGAAGTTGAGTCGGACTTTGGCGCTTGGTCGTTTGCCGCAATGGTTGGTATTGATTTCCGGGGCTTCTTTGTTGCTGTTCCTGCCTATGAATTCTTTTGGGGTGATTTTGGTGTGTATGGTTTTATTCAACCTGGTGTATCCGATGATGAAGGAAGATGGAATTGATTACGGTCGGAGCCGTTCGTGGGGATCGGGGACTGCTGAAATCCCGTAAGTTTGTCTGGGCGATGGTCGTTGTTGTGTTGATTCAGGGAGCTCATGCTTTTTACTATATTTATGGCGTCCTTTATTTGTGATATCAGCAGGGGCTGCTGTGACGCGTTGGACTTTGTTGTTCCTATTCCCCAGCACCCCTGTGTTCATCTTTACCCAAATCTTTCACTCTCTAACCTTCGGATTTACACATTATGCCTTTATGCGGTTAATCTATGAAGAATTGGAGAGTAAAGACATCCCGGCTGCTCAGGGAGTTTATACTTCGTTGGGTATGGGATTGAGTACTGCGATTCTGACGTTTGTCGGTGGATTCTTATATGATATCTCTCCAGGTTCTGCGTTTCTAGGGATGGCTGTTGTGGTGGCTCCTTGTGTGGTGCTTGGTGGATGGATGTATTGGAAGTATGACCGTGTGGCGGATGGTGTGTTTTCTTATAAATAGAGTTGTTTGGGAGACCGTTCAGGATGTAGATCTTGGGCGGTTTTTTATTTCATTCTCTATCAATCCTTTGGGATCAGTTTTAGAGTAGCTTTTAGCCGGGGAATGGATTTTTATTAGATACACTTATGTCAGCAAGGAAAAAAACTCACTCAACGAGTACCATCCTGGGTAATAAAAGAAAAAGAAAAACGAGTATGAAATTTCATACTCGCTCTTAATCTATATTCGAAAAGAAGAATTAGTTAAAACGCTTGTAGCCTACAAATTTAGGATTCCAGTACGTATTACTTAATTTAGAAATGGTCACGCCGCTATCTGAAGCGTGGATGAATTCTCCGTTTCCAACGTAGATGCCCATGTGGCTTATTCCTGCTTTATATGTATTCTCAAAGAATACAAGATCGCCTGGTTTAGCGCTGGATACAAAGGATGACTTACTGTAGTATCCACCTGTGTTCGTACGTGCAATCGATTGTCCTGCCTGGTTGAATACATAATAAATGAATCCGCTGCAATCGAAGCCTGAAGGTGATGTTCCTCCCCATGCGTAAGGTGTACCAACGTATTTTTTCGCGATGTCCACTACACTTGAAGACGGCGCTTCACTTCCACCAGTGCTTGTACCAGAAATGGAGAGCTTTTGTCCTACATAAATCATGTCTGAGCTTAATCCATTCCACGATTTGATCTGGGAAACTGTTACATTATAGCGTGAGGCGATATGAGATAATGTATCCCCTGATTGGACCGTGTATGAGCTCGACCCTGTTGGTTGGGTTGGCGTTGTGCTTGTCCCTGTCGAGGAAACGATTAATGTCTGACCCGGATAGATCACATCGCTCTTTAAGTTGTTCCATTTTTTCAATTCTGCCACATATACATCAAATTCCGCACCGATTTTAGATAAGTAGTCGCCTGATTGTACTGTGTATGTTTTGGCAGATGTAGAAGTGCTTGTAGGAGCGGATACCTCAAGGACCTGATTGACATAAATTATATCTGAACTTAGGTCATTCCAATTTTTCAAGTTAGAAACAGATGTATCATATTTATAAGCAATCACCGAAAGGGAATCTCCCGATTGTACGCGGTATGAAGCCGCTTCCGTTGAATTGGCAGCAAATGACGAGACTAAAGCAGCAGTTGTTACAGCAATAATTGTCTTTTTCAAACAAATTTCTCCTTCATTGTGTAAAATTTTCATGCTTTTCCATTATGGACGAAGGAGATTCATATTTTAATAGGCATATTTTCTTATGTAAAGAAAATTAAGGAATAAACCCCAGTATAATAATGTTTGGTACATTATGGGTTAAATTTCAATCCTACTTTTAATAGGACTAATTCAATATATATTTGTTGAGGAATGTTCTAGATTAATAATCCTTTTTATGAGGCTATTTTTTTCGACACAAATCTATACACTCCAGTTGTTACAGATTTATGCAACCATCCCATAAAATCTCTTATGTAAACGCTACACTTTTTCATTGACAACCTGTATATACATGAATACAATAAAAGTATATCTTGTATATACAACAAGCCCCCTACTAAATGAAAGCGTTTCGTTTTATCGGAAGTTTTTTACGAAAGCATAGAGAGAAGCGTTTTCCACATACTATTTAGGGGAATTCCATTAATAGAAATGAAAGCGGGTTCAAGACAACTTTCGACATTTTTCGAGAGTTGCCGTGCACCATACCTAAAGGAGGGAATTTCATGAGCGTGAAACGTGAAGACGTTCTGGAAATTATTGAAGCGATTGGCGGCAAGGATAATATCCGCACGGCCACTCATTGTGTGACTCGTCTTCGGTTGGTACTGAATGATGAGAAAAAGGTTGATAAGGAAAGATTAGAAGCGATTGATCTGGTGAAGGGCTCGTTCTCTTCCAATGGTCAATTCCAAGTTGTCATTGGACAAGGTCTTGTAAATAAAGCGTATCAAATTTTAGCAGAGGAAACGGGGATTGAGCAGGCTTCCAAGCAGGATGTGAAGGATGCTGCCACTCAAAACCTCAATCCACTGCAGCGTGCGATCAAGGTATTAGCGGATATTTTCATTCCGATTCTGCCTGCGATCGTAACTGCCGGTTTGTTGATGGGTCTGAATAATATTTTGACCGGGCCGGGGATTTTCTATGATGAGAAATCGGTCATTGATGTTCATAAGCAATGGGCAGATATTGCTTCGATTATTAACTTGATTGCCAACACGGCCTTTGTGTTCCTGCCCGGGTTGATTGGTTGGTCAGCGGTCAAGCGTTTTGGCGGAAGTCCATTACTCGGTATCGTATTAGGTCTTATGCTGGTTCATCCGGACTTACTTAACGCCTGGTCTTATGCAAGTGCAGAAAAGATTCCTACATGGAACTTATTCGGATTAGAAGTCGACAAAATTGGGTATCAAGGACAAGTTCTACCGATTCTATTTGCTTCCTATCTATTAGCGAAAATTGAAATGTTCCTGGATAAGAGAGTTCATGATTCCATCAAGCTCTTAGTAGTGGCACCAGTTGCACTCTTAATTACTGGATTTGCTTCATTTATCTTGATTGGACCGGTTACGTTCTTTATCGGTAACCTATTAACAGACGGTGTCGTTTGGGTATTCGACTCTGCTTCCTGGTTAGGTGGACTATTGTATGGTGGTCTGTATGCGGTGATGGTTATCACAGGTATGCACCATACCTTCCTTGCAGTAGACTTACAGCTAGTCGGAAGCCAAGGTGGAACATTCCTATGGCCAATCCTGGCTCTATCGAATATCGCACAAGGCTCAGCAGCGCTTGCCATGATGTTTGTAGCGAAGAAAGAAAACGAAAAGCTTCGTGGCCTGGCAGGTACGTCAGCCATCTCGGCTTATTTAGGAATTACAGAACCCGCGATGTTCGGGGTTAACCTGCGCTACCGCTACCCATTCATCAGTGCCTTGATCGGGTCTGCCATCGGTGGTGTACTGTTAGCGATGACAGGAACAAAAGCATTCTCCATCGGTGTAGGTGGATTACCTGGATTTCTATCGATCATTCCTGAATACTGGCTATCCTTCTTTATCGGAATGGCCATCTGTATCGTCGTACCATTCGTCCTGACCATGGTATGGTCTAAATTCAGCAAAAACGAAGTCGTATAATCAATAAATAGAGAAAACAGTTGTAACAACTTGTATATACAAGTTAAACTAAGGGGGACAAATCAATTCTAGCCACAAACCTGTTCAGGTTGTGTGTAATGGATGGTTGTCTCCCTTTTGTTTAGGGACGGACCTCCACAAAGCTTGCAGTGGTGCGGAGTGTCCGGTCTCATGGGTTGAAAATTAGAGGAATATGTGTTGGAGGTCCGTCCCTCTTCCGTGATGCAGGGACGGACCTTATGATAGCAAAATCGCAGATGAATCATGTTTGACGGCCATGATGGTGTGTAAGTGAAATCGATTGAGGTCCGTCCCTCAAAATTTAACTAGGATGGTGTTTTAGATATGAAGCAACCTTGGTGGAAGAAGTCGGTTGTGTATCAGATTTATCCGAAGAGTTTTTATGATACGTCGGGGAATGGCGTTGGGGATATTAAAGGGATTACGGCGAAGTTGGATTATTTGAAGGAGCTTGGGATTGATGTGGTGTGGTTGACGCCTATTTATAAGAGTCCTCAACGCGACAACGGTTACGATATTAGCGATTACTTCAATATCCACGGTGAGTATGGGACGATGGAAGATTTCGATGAGCTATTGGAACATGCTCACCAGCGTGGGATCAAGATCATCATGGACATCGTGATCAACCATACATCCACGGAGAATCAGTGGTTCATTGAGTCCCGTAAGTCGAAGGATAACGAGTACCGTGACTTCTATATTTGGAAGGACGGCAAGCCGGATGGTTCCGCGCCGACAAACTGGCAGTCCAAGTTCGGCGGCAACGCCTGGCAATATGATGGTGAAACGGGTCAGTACTACCTTCACCTCTTTGACGTGACCCAGGCTGACTTGAACTGGGAGAACGATGAGGTCCGCCAGAAGCTTTATGACATGATGCACTTCTGGCTGAAAAAAGGCGTCGACGGCTTCCGTTTAGATGTAATCAACCTTATCTCCAAGGATCAGGACTTCCCTGACGACGACGGATCGGTCGCACCTGGAGACGGACGCAAGTTTTATACAGACGGTCCCAAAGTCCACGACTATATGCAGGAAATGAATAAGGAAGTCTTCTCTCAATATGACATCATGACGGTTGGAGAAATGTCTTCAACAACGATCGATCATTGTATCAAGTATTCACACCCTGATCGGAACGAGCTCAGCATGACGTTCAACTTCCACCATTTAAAAGTGGATTACCCTAATGGCGAGAAATGGTCCATTGCTGACTTTGATTTTCTTAAACTGAAGGACATCCTTTCTACCTGGCAGCGTGAAATGCACAAAGGTGGCGGCTGGAATGCCCTATTCTGGTGTAACCATGACCAGCCTCGCATCGTGTCCCGCTACGGCAATGACGGTGAGTACCATAACGAATCAGCGAAGATGCTCGCGACAACAATTCATATGATGCAGGGCACTCCTTATATTTATCAAGGTGAAGAGTTCGGGATGACGAATCCGAAATTCACAAGCATCGATGAGTATCGTGATGTTGAGTCCATCAACATCTTCAATATTTTAAAAGAACAAGGTAAATCCGAAGAAGAGATTTTAGAGATCCTGCGTCACAAGTCACGTGATAACTCAAGAACGCCTGTGCAGTGGAATGGTGAAGAAAATGCCGGATTCACGAGCGGTACTCCTTGGATTCCTGTGGCGAAGAATTATAAAGAAATCAATGCAGAACAAGCGTTGAAAGACGAAAACTCTGTCTTTTATCACTATCAGAAGCTGAACCGTCTTCGTAAGGAATATGACATCATTGTGGATGGGGACTATCAGTTAATTTTGGAAGATCACCCCGATATTTTCGCTTATGTTCGTAATGGTGATGGGGAAAAACTGCTTGTGATTAACAACTTCTATGGCCATGAAACGGAGTTCACTCTTCCTGATGAGGTCGATGTTGAAGGCTGGTCGAGTGAGGTATTGTTGTCTAATTACGAGGATACGGCGAATGTTTATAAGAACATTAGGTTACGTCCTTATGAGTCTTTAGTGTTTCATTTTAATAAATAAGAGATAATGAAGCTGGGATAATAGTGTTTTAGTCTAAGTAAAACCCGAACAAGTCTGCTTCCTAGAAGACAGATTTGTTCGGGTTTATTATTAATTTTCGGAACATTTGATTTTAGCTGTTTCCAGCGGTTGATTGGAGTGCAAGACGAAGACTCCTGCGGGAAAAGTAGCTTATGTGAGACCCGTCCAGCTCCGGGGCTTAGAGGCACATGTCATAAGTCAAAGCGTCCAAGAAGGCAAAGAACGCCTTCGTGGACGCTTCGCCTTATGCCACCCGCCTCTGAACAAAGCCCCTCCGCTTTTCTTCCCGCAGGCTTGCCGAGGAGGCTCACGGGCTACCCGCGGAAAGCGTAGTCTTGCACGGAAATCATTAGCGGTATTAAGAACCCACACTTCTATTGTTCGTCTTTATACCGTGGTTTTTTAGTTTTATCCCAGCGTCTTTATTTAATAGTTTTGTTAAAGCCTGGTTTATTGTTATCAGCTTGTTCCAGCGGTTGATTGGACGAGGATTTTGGAATTTCGCCGTTATATGTTGAATATCGCCGTTATATCTTAGATTTCGCCGTTATATCCTGTATATCGCCGTTAAAACGAAAATTTCGCCGTTAAATCAGCTTGCCGGGCATAATATTGCATTCAAATCAGCTTCACCACTGCCTAGTTACACAAAATACTTCAAATAAAGGAAAAAAGCATACCTTTTTCCAATGAAGGAAGTCCTTCTTCCCCCAGAAAACCAATTATTACTTCTCTGCTGTATCCCCAGCCCAGTTCATCATGCCTCCCCCTCCCATGTCCACCACTTTAAATCCTTGTTCCTGCATGTAGTGAGAACATTTCCGCTGTGATTTCCTAAACAACAGATAATGATGTACTCTTTCTCTTTACTTGCAAGAAGATCATTAGCGGTATTAAGAACCTACACTGTAATTATTCGTCTTTATGTCGTGGTATTTTAGGTTTATCCCACTCTTTTCTAATGCTCAAAAATAGTTTTTTTAAATAATGAGGTGTAAACAACCATATTATGGGTATATAGTATGCAAAAAGACTTACTCTTTTCACATGATTTCTTTCAGGTGAAATTACCCATTTATCCCTCCCGCTTCCATTTGATACCATATATTACGTATGCCTTATCGAATATACAAAAAATGAATATAAAAGGGGATGAAAGACTTGTCCTATTTATCCTATTTAACTTCACAACTTCACGAAAAAAAAGAACAGCTCATCCGACTAAAGCATGCCTATTCTTCCGTCAATCAGCTTCAGGGAGAGTTTCTCCGGCATCAAACGAGCATTAATAATCCTGAGCTCACTTCTTCCACTTGGCAGGGGACATTAGCCAGAAAGTTTATCGAAGTCCGCGACGATGTTTTATTTTCCTATAAAGATATTTCTCAAACCCAGATGGATACTGCCATCATAAGCATTGAAGATAAAATCTCCTCTATCCGGTCACAGATTCAATCATTGGAAATAAGTATCGCAAACGAAGAAGAGCGTATCGAGAGAGAACTTAGAAGGGAGGAAGGAATGTGAGTCAGGATATTAAGCTGCGTTTCTCCGATATCAATGAAGCACTGGTTGACATACAAGCTGCCTCTGAATCATTTGAAACGTCACTCATCAAAGACATCGCCTCCTCCAACCAATTGGACGTTGTCAGGAGATTGAATGAATTAAGTCAACTGTTCGAGGAAGTGGCAAACGTATATAAAAGCGTATTAACCGAAAACAATCAATCTGCAAGCAAGGC
This sequence comes from Rossellomorea sp. NRS-1567, assembly GCF_050467885.1. Taxonomy (NCBI): domain Bacteria; kingdom Bacillati; phylum Bacillota; class Bacilli; order Caryophanales; family Bacillaceae; genus Rossellomorea; species Rossellomorea sp. NRS-1567. Next base: position 102,020 of record NZ_JBITPL010000016.1, read on the forward strand.
CATTGAAGACTTTAAAGAAGTGGATCACACGATCTCGGCTTCCATCATGTCACGCTAGGGGGAGAAAACGGACCATGAAAATGCTTGATAACCAATCGTTACATAGCGGTATTGAAGATTTATTGAACAAAGTGGAAGCACAGAAGAAACAACTCGTTGAACTCCAGCGGGCTGTTGGTAACTTTACTGGATTGCAGGAGTCATTCAGCGGAAAAGGCGGGGAAGCCATCCGTTCTTTTTATCAGGATATGCACATCCCCTTCCTGACCTTTTACTCCCTTTCCCTTCAAAACTATGAGAGGACCCTGTCAAGCCTTAAAGGAGCTTCCATTGATTTGGAGTCCGATTCCAATGGGTTGATTCGTCAAAGTTTTTTGGATGGAGAGTTAACCGATGGATTGAACATATCCCAGACCGTCACTTGTGACCTCGTAGACGAAACAAACGAAACGTTGAACTCTATTAGTGATATTGTTCACGTCCCCCACATTCAAGACCAGCGATTTCTGGGTGATACGAAGAGGGCACAACAAGAAATCACTCAAACCATAGAACACTTAACCTCTTTTGACGCTGACCAAACCAAAGCCCTGGATACTGTGGACCATGACATTCAGCTGATGAAACGTTATATTTATGACATAGAGGGAATGTTTAAGAACGGGAAGATCAGCGTGGCAGATTACTCTGGCACTGAGCTTGATCAATCATTTCATCGTCATCCATTCATGAATACGTTGGAGGAACGGTTGAGCGCTGAAAGCCTGTTATTATCTAAACTCACCATTTCCAGTGAGTATGATTCCATGAGACAATTGTTGATGTTAGGGAACCAAAGTTCTTCAAGTCAACTATTCTCTTATTCTGATGATCTTTCTACATCTGGCGTCGGTACTGCACAGACTGAGTATGGGGTATGTTACCCGGAAAAAGATGAATTTGTCATAGACAAAAGCGTTGAAGATCAATTTAATTCAGATGGTGTGGGAAATGCTGAGCTTTTGTTTAAAAATGATTATGCGGAAGGGAACGTGTCCTTCGATTTATCCGGATCCGTCGTTGATACGAAATATATGGATGACGTGCCGGCGTTTCTCGAACAAAAGGTATTATACGGTCAGATGGATACTGACATTCCCTACTCATTTAAATCTGCAGGCGAAGCCCTTTTATACGGTCAAAATATCGGCTTGAAAACAGATGCAATCGTCTCAAAAACCACCTTTTCCCACGACTCTTCTCCATTAGCAGTGGACTTGGCATTCGGGCAGGCAGATGCCAAGGCAAACGTTGAAAATTATACAGCGAGTGCAGGAGTAGGAGTCTCGGCTGCAAAAACGGAATTGAAGCTGGAGCCTCTTAATTTCTTCGGTTATGAACCGTTGGAAGAATGGTTCGGATTCGATTATGACCCTTATATCGCGGTTGATTTATCATTAGGAAGTATGGGTGTGAGTGGGTCCGTTGGAATGGAAACCGGAGTTTATGCTGCTTACGGGATCGGGATAGGACTCAAAGGTGGTTTGGAAGAAGATAAAAAATAATTTCATCAGGAGGATATTCCATGCCTACAAATAAAGAAAAAACTAGAAAACTATTCCGTTTTCTTCTACTATTCTATCCGATCTTTGTCGGGTTAATGGGAACGGTGAGCCTTATTGTTCTGGTAACATGGGGAATACCACAAGATCAATTGCAATCTCAATTACCAGCCATCATGATAATTGCACTGCTCATTTACGGAAGTTGTGCTGCTTCACTCGTTATTCGAGCCATTTTTTTCAAAAAGGAACGTCTTTCTCATGAATAAGACCGTAGTGCACGAAACGGGATGAAAGAATGATTACTAGTAAAACAAAACTAAAAAAAGCCATCCGCTTTGCATTACTGTTTTTCGCCATTTTCATCGGGATTAGTAGTACGGTTTCACTGTCGATTGTCACCCTCTTGTTAGTTCGGGATGACCAATTACAAACCCAGTATCCTGCAATAATCATTTTAGCCTTATTTTCTTTTACCAGTTGCGGAATTTCCTTATTCATACGTTCAAAAATTCATTAGAAAGAAGGGATATCGGATGATTAATGAGAAAAGCAAGTTGCTTCCAATCGGAACAGTAGTCAAATTAAAAAGTGTAGACAAAGCGGTCATGATCTATGGCCGCCACCAGATTCAAAAAAAGACTGATAAGGTATTCGATTACATAGCTGTCCCTTATCCTGAAGGGAACCTGTCAGAGGAATTCAATGTCTTCTTTAACCGAGAGATCATTGAAGAAATCATACATCCAGGTCTCACATCACCCGCCGAAGATCTGATGAGGAAAAAAGTAGAATCAGACATTGAACAAAGTAAAAGTATGAAGGGAACCAACCATGAAAATTAAATTCCTATTGATCCTTACTTTTATGACCTTTACCTTAATGGGCTGTAGCCAGTCAGCCAATGATGAAGCTAAAAAGCAGGAAGAAGTTAAAGAAGAAAGTCTGGATCCGAGTAAACTTCTCCCCATAGGTACTGTTGTCAAGCTCTCTAAAGTAGATAAATCGGTCATGATCTATGGCTACAACCAAATCCAAGTAAGTACGAATAAACAATTCGACTATATTGGGGTTCCTTACCCTGAAGGTAATATCTCCCCTGACTACAATGTCTTCTTTAACCGGAATATGATTGAAGACGTTCTACATAACGGCTATGTAACGGATGAAGATAAAAAAATTCGTGAGGAAGCCGATCGCGAGGATAACACTTACTAGGAGGTTTATCGATGTTCACAGACAATCCATCCCTTAGAAAAATTGTCCGGGTCGGACTGCTTGTATTCGACATCATGGGCTTCATTAGTGGTACACTGCCACTGGCGATCATCAGTCCTGCCCTTCTTTCCGGCAATCCGATGCCTGACCAATTTCCTGCTTTTGCGATCATTGCGGTTGTTAATTATAGTTTTGCTATCGTTTTACTCCTGGTGCGTTCAAGATTTTTCAAGAAAGATTCAGCTCAGCGCGCATGATAGTAAACCATATACATAATTAAGTTAACATTTAAAGCCTTCTGTGGGATAATAAAGCAAAAAGGAGTTCCTGCAATGAACGCTACGCCAAAAGTTCAAAACATCACTCGTGAAATGGAATCAAAACGCCTGGAACTAAAATATTTTGCACAATACCACGGTTTCTCACATCCCGCCACTGTCAGACTTAGTCAGGAACTTGATGAACTATTTAACCTATACCACCAATTGAATCAAAAATAAAAAATGAAAGGCTGCGCTCGAGCACAGCCTTTCATTTTTATTCTGCCGCTTCCTCTTCCCCTTCACTAGCCAAAAAGAAGATCGCCGCAACCTTCCATCCATCTTCTTTCTTATGGAATACGGTTACCTGCTTCCCTGAGCGCGTCACTTCCTTATCGCTGTTCGGGTCCTTCGTCGTCGCTTCAATATCAGCATACACATCTGCTTTTTTACCGGCAGCGTAATTGATGATCTTCACGCTTTCAACCGTACGCTTTGAGTCGACGGAGTCAAATATCTGTTTCACATAGCGCTCTTCGTCCGCGTATTCGAAATTCACCGGTGTCTTCGAGATGACACTCATGTATAATTCAAAGTCTTCTTCGTTAAATGCCGTGATATATTGATCAAAGGCTGCGTTGATCGCCGTTTTCTCTTCTTCCGGGATACCCTCTGCTTCTTTCAGCTCGCTCGCATCCTCAACGATTTGTGTCATTTGATTCAGAGATGCCGCTTCGTCTGTTGCCGGGTCTTCACTTGGCTTTACCTCTTCCGTACTGTTTGAGTTCTCTTCCTTCTTCTCTTCGTCTGCACCACAAGCACCCAATAGTAATGTACTCATGCCAATTCCCAACATGATTTTCTTCCAATGCTGTTTCGACAATGCTCTTCACCCTTTTCTAAAATTTGCGCTATCTCCATTCTATTGAAAATATTCACAACACTCAAGTTCAATCTCATTTCTTCCTATTAATTATGGTAAAATAATAGCAGGTGATATTATGACGAAAAGCAATAAATACAAACAAATCTTCGAGGATCTCTCTGAAAAAATACAAAATGGTACCTATACAGCGGGTTCGATTCTGCCATCGGAAAACGAGCTCTCGGTTATTTACGCCACTTCACGTGAGACTATTCGTAAAGCGCTTACATTATTGGCCCAAAAAGGGTTTATTCAAAAACTGCGGGGAAAAGGGTCCCTCGTGCTCGATGTGTCGCGGATGAGCTTTCCGATTTCAGGGCTTGTGAGCTTTAAAGAGTTGCAGACCTCCATGGGTCGGAATCAGATTGAGACCTCCGTGCATGAGTTTGGACTGATGCGTGCCGATGACCAGGTTGCTTCCCAGCTAGAGACTTCTGCAAACGCCGAAGTGTGGAAAGTCGTCCGCTCCCGTCAAATCAGCGGGGAAAGAATTATTTTGGACAAATCCTATTTTCTGAAAGAACAAGTCCCTTTGTTGACGAAAGAAATATGCGAGAACTCGATTTATGAATATCTGGAGGGCGATCTGGAGCTTCCCATCGATTTTGCAAAAAAAGAGATTGTTGTGGAAGAGTGTACGGATGAGGATCGGCAGCACCTGGATTTACATGAATATGATCATGTGGTTGTCGTGAAGAATTATGTGCACTTGAAGGATGCGACGCTGTTTGAGTATACGGAGTCGCGTCACAGGTTGGATATGTTCCGGTTTGTTGATTTTGCACGGAGAAAGCATTAGAGTGAGTCCACTTCCTGGATGGGGAGTGGATTTTTTGTGATACTCTGTTTTAATAATCAATCAAACACATCAAAAAACGGCCCTTCTCAAAGAAGGGCCGCTCTCTCAACAACAAATGAACAATACTCTATTTAGCTAACCGGTACTTATCGTACTTCCACCCAGCCGTTCTTAATCGCAGTCACAACTGCCTGGGTCCGGTCGTTCACATTCATCTTTTGTAATATATTACTTACATGATTTTTAACAGTTTTTTCGCTGATGTACAGTCCTTCACCAATACCTCGGTTACTCTTACCGTCAGCAAGCATCTGCAGTACTTCACACTCGCGGCGCGTTAATAGGTGAAGCGGGCGGCGAACTTCGGATTGTTGGAATCCACCTGAATTTTGGGCGTTTGCCAGGCGCTTGTATTCTGCTACCAGGTTATGTGTTACCTTCGGATGAACGTAGGAACCGCCATCTGCAACGATTTTCACTGCATCAACCAGTGCCTCTGAGTCCATCTCTTTTAATAGATAACCAAGTGCTCCTGTTTTCAGCGCATGGTTTACATAGTTTTCGTCATCGTGGATGGATAGGATGATGACCTTCGTATCCGGATATCTGTCCATCAGTTCACGAGTTGCTTCTACGCCGTTTGTTTTCGGCATATTGATATCCATCAGGACAACATCTGGTTCGTGTGTTTCAACTAGGTTCATGGCTTCTGAACCGTCATCGCCTTCTGCTACTACGTTGAAAGAAGGTTCGAATTCGAGGATTCGTTTTACTCCCTCTCTGAAAAGCTGATGATCATCAATGATAACAATATTTGTTGCCATGTCTTTCGCCTCCCTAAACCTTGGAAAAATTTACTTATTAAGTGGAACCTGGATCAGTATGACCGTTCCTGTTCCTACTTTTGAGTCAATCGTGATGTCCCCTTCAAGAAGGTCGACACGTTCTTTCATCCCCATGATGCCAAAGGATCCCGTTTTTTGTTTGTCTTTGTCGAATCCTTTGCCGTTGTCTTTGACAACAACTGTTATTTGGTCTTTCTTTACTTCTACTTTAACTTGTATATGTGATGCTTCAGCGTGCTTAAGTGCGTTCTGAACACTTTCTTGTACTAATCGGAAAAGAGCGACTTCGAATTTTGAAGGAAGTCTGATATCGAGTCCCATATTCACAAACTGAATCGAGGTCTCCTGGTTATACTCTTCGATTGTACTCAAGTATTTTTTGAGGGTCGGAATTAACCCCAGGTCATCAAGTGCCATTGGTCTGAGGTCGTAAATGATGCGACGAACCTCGTATAGGGCTGAGCGGACCATCCGTTTGAGGTCGCGTATTTCCTTGATGGCATCGTCTGTGCTTTTTTCACGAAAAACCCGTTCGATCAGATCGGAACGAATTAAGACGTTGGCCATCATTTGCGCAGGACCATCATGAATCTCACGGGATAAGCGTTTCCGCTCGTCCTCTTGTGCCTCAATGATTTGAAGGCCGAAATCCTGACGCTGCTTCGCATCCTCCAGTGCCTCATTCACTTGCCTTAAGTCACTATTTAAATAATTGAGAACGACGGATATTTGCGAGCAAAGATTTTCTGCCCGTTCAATCGTGTCCCCGAGTGCATGTAACCGTCTTTCCAATTCATCCCGACGGTCTCTCAATTGCTTTTCTTGCTGTCTATTCATGGATAGCTTCATTTGCAGGTCATGAGCCTTTTCATACGCTTCTCTTACCTGATCTTCTGAATAGGTTTGAAAATGCTTGCTTACTTCAGAAAGTCTGAGTCGGGCAAACTTCGATTTCTGTTGGAGGTGATCTCCTTCATCAATCACTTTCAAGACCATTTCTTTGACTTCCAGCAGTTCTTTCATCAAATCTTCATAATCAGTTCGACATTGCTCGCCAATCTGGAAGATTTCATCCTTACTTTCGTCAACCGTATCGACCATCTTTTTCAGGATGCTATCTAACATCTTGGTGTCTATTTTTTTAAGTGACACGGTACACCCCTCTTTTGTTCCACAATAGTAGTCAACCCAGAATAAAGCTTCATGTAAAGCTATACTTACATAGTAATCATCGGCATATTCAGCTTGAGTTTCAGCCATTTCAATATGTCCATGGACCTACCACTCATCTACCTATTATCAATTCCATGTAAAATCATAAAACTCCTTTATTCATCTAGGCATATTCCTATGTAATACCTCTACCAAGGGATCATTCGCTCCGGGAATAGAAGAGAATGAATGGGAATTATCTAGACCATTCGGCTTCCCTTTCAGAGCTTTGGAACAACTGAAGTATTACTATCAGCGTCCATTATACCATGTCACATATTGTCGGAGATTAAAGTTTGATTACATTGTATTACCATTATTTCATGTAGAACCAGTTATTACCTGACACAATACCCCTCAGAGTTCTCAAATTATGCATTATGCTTCATTTTTATATATAGTAGTATTAGGAGAAAAGAGCGTATTTTGTCGTGAGTTGCGACAAGAGGGAAAGGAGAAATGAGTTTGCTACATCACTATAATACCGTCAAGGGTTACGGAGAGCACGAAATCAATATTGAACGTTCCAGATTCATCACATATGTGACTCGTGCTGAAACCGAAGAAGAGGCACAGGAATTCATCACCTCTATCAAGAAGAAGCATCATGATGCCAATCATAACTGCTCTGCCTATATGATTGGTGAAAATAATTTGATTCAAAAAGCGAATGACGACGGGGAGCCAAGTGGCACAGCCGGTGTCCCGATGCTTGAAGTATTAAAAAAACGTGACCTCAAAGACACGGTTGTCGTTGTGACACGTTATTTCGGTGGAATCAAGCTTGGTGCAGGCGGACTGATCCGGGCGTATGGACGTGCTACGTCAGAAGGCCTCAACGCTACTGGAATTGTAGAAAGAAGTCTTATGAGGGTGATGAAGACGAAAATCGACTATACATGGCTTGGTAAGGTTGAAAATGAGGTGAGATCCTCTCATTACCTACTGAAAGAGATTCACTACCTGGAATCTGTGGAGGTTGAAGTGTATGTGGAGGAAGCGTCTAAGGAGCAGTTTGTGAATTGGATGACGGAGCTTACGAATGGGCAGGGAATCATTCATGAGGGTAATGTAGAGTATTTAGAACAAGATAGTAATACCGGTCTTTAATACCTCTAAAATATAAACGTAAATGAATCTTAATACTACTTTTCATTTCAAACATTCTTGTAATCGTTTATAATTATCAAGTGGATCAAATTAAAAGGATGATATAAATATGCAGGATTTCAATCAAGAAAGGCTCCGACACAACAGAAAAATTCGCAGGAAAAGAAGAAGAAGAGTGATACTGGCCATCATAAGTATCTTTATGCTTTTTACTGTAGCCGGTTTAAGCTTCATGGCTTATAAATCCTATTCAGCTTTAGACAACACTTATACCGAAATCGAACGTGGTGACAAATCGAAGCTTCGCGATGAGCAGGTTTATGTTTCCAATGATCCTTTTTCTGTCCTATTATTAGGTGTTGAAGATTATTCCGATGAGTACGATCAGGGCAGGTCCGATACGATTATGGTCGCTACCTTCAATCCTAAAGATCAAACAATGAAACTCGTTAGTATACCCCGTGATACACTAGTAGACATACCAGGGTATGAAGAAAATAAAATAAACCACTCTTATGCCTACGGTGGAAAAGAATTGGTCATTGATACGGTAGAAGATTTTCTGGATATACCCATTGACTATTATGCAACGGTCAATTTTGATGGTTTTAAAAATATAATTGATGAAGTCGGTGGAGTGACAGTAGATGTACCATTCGATTTCTATGATATAAATAAAGATTGGGACAAGTTTTATTATAAAGAAGGTAAACAAAAGCTAAATGGTGAAGAAGCTCTCGTTTATGCAAGGATGCGTAAAAAAGATCCACGTGGAGATTTTGGACGAAATGAAAGACAGAGACAAATTGTTACAAGCCTTATCGATAAAACATTGTCTCCTAAAACATTCTTAAAAGTAGACGACCTCGCTAAGGAAGTCGGAGATAATGTAGAGACCAATATGAAGATTAAAGAAGGACTTGCTTTCATCCAAAAATATAACGATTTCTCTCCTTCATCTTTAGAGCAAATCGAATTTGCAGGTACAGACCAATATTATAGTGGTGTGTATTACTTTATTCCTGATGAAGAAAAGACTGAAGAAATCATTAAAGAATTACAGGATCACTTACAATATTCACCTCCACAAACGGAGGAAAATGTTGAGGATGAAGAAACATCTTATTAACAAAGAAAGAGAAGGTATTTATCTGAAACGATAAATACCTTCTCTTTTATTTACTTATATTCTTTCTTCTCTATATTCCTTGAACAGTTCAGGAATTAGGAGGATGAATAGACTTAGCATGATACCTACTAGGAACCCGAAGACTGCTTTTTTTAGTGGATTGTTGTAGTCCGTAGTGATAGAAACTGGCTCTAATAAGTTATTACCCCTTAAATTTAATTTAGTAATAGTTTGTTCACTCAGAAATATTTCCCTGTCTACTATAGCCTTTGAGTCATCTAAGTCATTCAGTTTTTCTAAATTTTTCAAACTGTTATCTATAGCTTCTTTTTTTGAGGTATATAATTCATTTGACACTTTAAGAAAATATTCAGTTATTGCATTTGTAATTTCTTCAGCCTTCTTTTTATTAACGGAGGTGTATTTGAATGAAATGGTATTACTGCCTTCTTCTTCAATTTTCAATCCTTTTTTAACTTCTTCAACAGAGTATTTTAAATTAGTTTCTTTTATTATCTTCTTTATCATTTCTTCAGTAGGATATGTGTCTTTAATGACCTTTGCACTTGTATGCTTCTGATTCTCAAAATTACCCAACTCAATCTTTGTCGATGCAGTATAAGTAGTCTCCTTCCCCATCTCCATAAAAAAAGCTATCCCAGCCGTAACAATTGGAATGATACAAAGAAGAATAAAGAGTTTTTTGAATCTATGGATGATTGATGCTAGCATCTTTTTTAACAATATGATCTTCACCTTTCTTTTTCATATAAACAAAGCCTATACATACTCCAATGAACAACCAATTGTAGTGGAGGGCCATAAAGGAGTTGGGACTGATGCTGGCCATTGTAAAAGCTCCCAGACCGCATATTAAAGCTTCTCCCATAAATCGGCTGTTTTGATCATGGTTTGTGTTTACTATTTTGATCAATTGAACAAACAAGTATAGCAATAAGAGGACATATCCTACAAAAATGATTAGCCCATAGTGTATGAGGATTTCCGCCCACCAGTTATGGACATTGTAATCCCCTGACGTATCATATACTTGAAATTCTTTCATAAATAACTCGATATTTCCTGGAGCAACTCCAAAGCCAAAAGAATTTTCTAAAAAAACACCAACATTTTTGAGGAGATTCTCTCTTATACTGACAGAATCTGTTGTACCTTCAGTGGGTAGGAGGGTAGCCAATTCTTTTCCAACGGATCCTAAAACACTTGATACCTTTTCCCAAAAGAAGATGATGATTGGTACTATCAGTAGAAATCCTGCCACAGATAGCTTCAGGCGATGAGCAGGTTTTAGTACGAATAAGAACCATACAATAAGTCCTATCATAACAGCAATATAATTTGCCCTGGAGGAAGCTACAACGATCAAGTATAAGGAAAGGAGCATACCGGTTAACCCTATCAGCTTATATAATAAGATTCTGCCATTCTTAAGTAAGGAAAGAAAAAAGAAACTTGCAATTGATAAGAAGCTTGCATAATCATTTTCATTCGTAAAGACCGCTGTCGGGATATGTTTCTGATATTGAGCAACCTGATTTATTCTGGATATAGGAAGGTGTATTTGAAAGAAATGGTTCATCAGTCCAATACCTACAAGAAGCAGTGACATGATAATCCAATAGAAATACAATTCCTTGTAGTCTTCTTCATTCTTATAGACCAATAAAATAAGGTAAATAAGGAATACTCCACTCGCCAGGAATATTATATCCTGAATTGTGTTCATGGGACTGATTGACCAAGATAGGGCGAAAAAGCCAAAGAAAAGCCATAGTGCACCATAACTTGTAAAAATATTCCCCTTCAAATCTTTAAGGGATGAAACGATATATTTATTTTGATAAAAAATGAAACCTATTAACATGAACACACTCCATGCTAATAAGATTCTGAACGGATAAATGGTGAACCCTGCAATCTTATAGATTGGCACAGCAGCCCCGATGAAAGACGAGAGGATGAGTAGACTGACTGTGATATGGAAGCGATGGGCTTTTTTCCACCATCTTTGCCAGATGAAAGTCAATCCACTGATCCCTATCACTCCTGTGAATGAGACCAGAAATAGCAATTGAAGGTCGATTCCCTTTAGCATCACCACTGTGTATGCCAGAAGGAGGATGATGGCAACCCCTATAAAGGAAGCATGGTATTTAGTTTTAGCATATGTATTCATTTGATCATCACCTAATAATTAGAGGCTGTCAGAAACAGCCTCCAATAAAGTTTATTGATTTCTTAATAGTTGATCATCAGGTACCTTGCGGAGAGGCTTGGCAGGAGACCCGACAACAAGTGTTTCTTGTTCTACATCTCTTGATACGATACTGCCTGCAGCTACTGTACCATCTTCATGTATGACTTTCCCTGGAAGAATGAGTGCATTCGCTCCGATTCTTCCACCATCTTTGACCGTTACACCCTTGAATTTATCATATCTCTCTTTAGAGCGGGCCATGTAATTATCATTGGTTGTAACAACATAAGGAGCGACGAATACATAATTGCCTAAATTTGAGTAGGCCGTAATATAGCAATTTGTTTCCAGTTTGCATTTTTCTCCTACTGTACAGTCATTTTCGACAGATACACCGCGGCCGACGATGGTCTGTTTACCGATTGTTACTCTCTCTCTGACAGTCGCCAGGTCTGCAACGAATACCTCTTCACCCAACTCGGCATTCGCATAAATGATTGATGATGTTCCCAAGGTAGTTCCATCCCCAATGATTGCAGGTGGCAGTTTTTTCACTTCAGGCAAAATGGAATTCTTCGCTCTGGTTGGCTGTTTCCCAATGACTGCATTATCCTGGATCATGACATTCTTCCCTATTTTGGTTCCAGCGTAAATGATGACATTATGTCCAATGGATACATTCTCTCCAAATTCCACACCATCTTCAATCACTACATTTTGTCCAACTTTAACAGGTTTCATCATTATTCCCCTTTAAGCTTTGTTGTAGAACTCTTTAATTTTAGAAACAACATATTCTTGTTGTTCTCTTTTCAATTCCGGGAACATCGGTAAGGAAATGGCTTCTTTAGCCGCCTTTTCCGTTTCAGGTAGATCTCCTTCATTAAAGCCCAACTCTTTAAATACAGGCTGCATGTGCAATGGTTGTGGATAATAAATCATCGTCGCTACACCCTGCTCTTTAAGGTATGCTTGAAGTTCATCACGTTTTGGTACTCTGATTGTATATTGATGGTACACATGGTGATTAAATTCTTCTTCATATGGTGTTACGATCTTATCGCCCAGTTCTTTATGAAGTAATTCATTGTAGTAATAGGCGTTTTCACGACGTTGATTACTCCAATCATCCAAATGCTTGAATTTCACATTTAGTATTGCTGCCTGTAATTCATCCAGGCGACTGTTATAGCCTAATACATGGTGATAGTATTTAGGTTTGCTGCCGTGGACACGAATGACACGCATGCGCTCGCCCACTTCATCATCACTTGTGATAATCATTCCTGCATCCCCGTATGCTCCCAGGTTTTTAGTAGGGAAGAAGCTGTAACAAGCTGTCGTTCCAAGTTCTCCTACTTTTTTCCCTTTATAGAGAGAGCCGATTGATTGGGCTGCATCTTCAATGATTGCAAGGTTATGTTTATCCGCAATTTCCTTTATTTTATCCATATCAGCCATTTGTCCGTACAGGTGAACCGGAATAATCGCTTTTGTCTTTGATGTGATCGCCGCTTCAATCTTCTCAGGATCGATATTGAATGTTTTAGGATCAATATCTACAAATACCGGTGTAGCTCCTGCTCTTGCCACTGCCCCTGCAGTAGCAAAGAAGGTAAAGGATGGGCAAATCACTTCATCTCCAGGTCCGATATTCAGGCCTAAAATGGATATGTTTAAAGCATCCGATCCATTTGCAACACCAATACCGTGTTTAGCACTGCTATATTCTGCAACAGAAGCTTCTAAATCTTTCACATTTTGCCCAAGGATAAAATGGGCTTTAGACATAACGTCTTCCATGGCCACATGGATTTCTTCTTTTAAATTTTGATATTGTTCTGTTAAATCTAACATAGGTACCTTCATTGGGCATTCTCCTTGTTTTCGAAATGATTGTTCTTACAAACGGACAGAAATTGACTCGATAATTTCTCAATATTATGATGCTCGTCCAAGTAACGATATCCATTGGTTCTTATCTTTTCTTTCTCTTCACTTGTTAAGTTTAATAAATACTCCATCCCTTTTGCAAATTCTTCAGGAGATTCTGGAGTGACCGTTATTCCAGCTTGAGCATCGGCTACTATATCGTTAAATACTCTGCCTGAAAAGATGATGGGTTTACCTGATAATAAATAATCATTTAATTTATTTAAACTTATTCCATATTGATATAAGTTTGTATCTAACATTGAGACCATTAAAACATCAGCAAGATTCAATGTAGATAGTACTTCTCTTTTTGGGATGCCATCAAGGAAAAAGACGTTTTTCAAGCCAAGCTCTTCTGCTTTGACTTTCAGGTTCTTTTTCTCCGGTCCCTCTCCAACAAATACAAATGCCGTATCCTCCCTGGATAATCGATTCGCTGCATTGACGATTGTCTCCAGGGAATTTGCTACACCATGTGACCCTAAATACATGGCAATTTTAGGGTATTGTTCTCGTATGGTTTGCAAAGTAGGCTCGAGAGAAGCTTTATTTTCTAATTCATGAATTTTATCCATTTCGATCCCATTTGGGATGTAAACAATTTTATCTTCAGGGATTCCAAGGGTCGTAATATATTTGTAAGCCCCGGGCAGTGTGACGATAATTTTCTTTGATTTCTTATACACGAACTTTTCAATCCATCCGAATAATAAAGCTAATGGATGATTCTTCGATATGGCCCCGAAATCAATTAGTGTTTTCGGCCACAAATCACGGATTTCAACAATAAAGGTAGCACCTTTAACCTTACTTAATACATATGCCGCTAAACAGGCAAAGAGATGAACAGAGGATCCCACGATGACATCCGGCTTATCCTTTTTCTTTAAACCTCTTGCAACTGCTGTAAGCATATAACTCATCATATTTAGTAATCGCTTAGGTCCATTACCTTTGTAGGGAAGCGTCCAAACCCATTCAAATAATACACCATTTACGTTCTCTGAGTAATTCTTTTTCTTATTATCACGCCATTTAAAGAGGTATACTATAAAACTGCTCGCAAAAATCGTTACCTCGTGGCCTTTGTCCACCATGTGTTTTGATAAGTCATAATGACGTGTTATCCCTGTTTCATTTGGTTTTAATGCTACGGCATTCAGCATCCATATTTTCAAAAAATTTCACCCTTCAAAGCCATTATAAGTTGTTATATAGCTCAACTAAACGAATACTTTCTTGTTCCCAATTGTATTTATTCATGATCGCTTTCCGACCATTTTCACCCATTTCCCTGGCTTCCTCAGGATGATCAACCAGGTATTTTACTGCATCGGCAATGGCGGATGGATCTAGTGGATCGACACATATTCCACATTCTGCTTCCTCTACAATCCCTCTCCACAACGGAAAATCACTTGCAATGACCGGGATACCTGCTGACATATATTCAAACAGTTTGATGGGATATGAAACAACATATCTGGGCTCCGGATGTAGAATCACCAAACCTGTATAAGAAGTATTAAGTAATGTTGAAACCTCTTGTCTATTTAAATACCCCTCAAAGTTTACGTACCTCCACCCTTCCAGCTTTTCCATTTCATTCTGTAACGATGGTGGCGCAAACGCTCCGGCTATATGTAGAGTAATGGGGTTGTTGGAACCTTTATTCAGTTCATCCATGGAAAGGACCATCTCTTCAATGCCGCGGAGTCTTGTTATTCCCCCAATATAGACAATTTTATTGCTATTCAGGTCCTTTTTGGAATCAGCGGAATTATCTCCTATTAATTCGTTCATAATCGGGAAATTATGAATGATAACAGAGTTTTGCTGATATGTAACAAATCTTTCATTGATGGTCGGAGTAGCTGTTACTACTGCATCGAATCTTTTTGAAGCATAACGTTCCAGTCCCTCGACTACCCTGGAAACGATCTTCCTTAATGGCTTGGGTATCCATTGCTTGGACAAAACTTGTTGAGGAACATCTTCATGGACATCATAGATTACCTTTTTCCCTTTTGATTTCAGGAGCAGTCCAATTGGTAACAGCTCCGGATCATGGAAGTGGTAGACGTCGGCGTCCAGCTCTAAGGCTTTTTTATATACACTGCGAGGACCATTGATCATTCTCAGGTACCGGTTGGTCGACTCGACAGGAGCACCGACAATGTTCACACCATTCTTTCTATATGAGTCGCTATTGCCCACAATCAAGCTGACATCAAAACCAGCTTCACTTAGGTACGAGCATTCTTTTACAAAAATTCTAATATCTTCAGTTGGATGAACAGAAGTTAAATGACAAACTTTCAAGTGTATCACTCTTTCATAATACTGGTAAAAAGAGTCCTAAATAAGATGGACTCTTTTTACTGTAATTTTATAGGCGATAATAGTTTTTGATTTCGTCACGGTAGTTTTTCATTGCATTACGTGTATCGAATATGACAGGAGCCTTTTCAGCAATCATCTTGTAATCAAAACTGCTGTGATCAGTTGTAATAAGGACAAGATCTGCATTTTCAAGTGCTTCTTCAGTTAAGTTGACTGGCTCAACGATCTGGTTGTTAAGTCTGAATTGCTTAACATGAGGATCTACCACTGTGAAATCAGCACCTTCATTACTCATTTCACTTAGAATATCCAGAGCAGGAGATTCACGGACGTCATCGATGTCTTTCTTATAAGCGACACCTAATACAAGTACTTTTGCTCCGTTTAAGGACTTTTGATTTTTATTTAAGATTTGCATAGTGCGGCTCACAACATACTCAGGCATGGCATTGTTAATTTCACCGGCCAGTTCAATCAGCTTTGTATGGTATTTATATTCTCTGGCCTTCCATGTTAAGTAGAATGGGTCAATCGGAATACAGTGACCGCCTAATCCTGGACCAGGGTAGAAAGGCATGAAGCCATAAGGTTTTGTCGCAGCAGCATCAATCACTTCCCACACATCGATACCCATACGATTGCATAGCACTGCCATTTCGTTTGCAAGAGCTATATTAATGTGACGGAAAGTATTTTCTAAAATCTTTTCCATTTCTGCGACTGCCGGCGAGGAAACTTCATGTACATCCCCTTCAAGAACATTCTTATATAGTTCTGCAGCTACTTTTGTACAGTTAGGAGTAATACCTCCAACTACTTTAGGTGTATTCTTCGTATTGAAATCTTTGTTACCCGGATCTACACGTTCAGGTGAATAAGCCAGGAAGAAATCTTCCCCTGTTTTCATTCCTGTTTCTTCTAAAATCGGTTTAAGGATTTCTTCTGTTGTTCCTGGATATGTTGTACTCTCAAGAACAATCAGCATGCCCGCCTGCATAAATCTCGCAATTTCTTTACCTGAGCTTTCAACATAAGATGTATCCGGCTGTTGATACATGTCAAGTGGTGTCGGAACACAAATTGCCACAGCGTCTACTTCTTTAATTAATGAATAGTCAGTAGTAGCCAATAATTTCTTATCACGAATAATTTCAGCCAGCTCTTCATCAACTACATCTCCAATGTAATTGATACCATCATTCACCATGTCCACACGTTTTTGTTGAACATCGAATCCAATTACTTTGTAGCCTGCTTTCGCTTTTTCTACAGCAAGAGGTAATCCTACATAGCCTAATCCGACTACTCCGATCGTCGCTTCTTTATTTGCAATTTTATTAAATAGGGTCTGAGCTTGTGTTGATAATGTTGTATCCATTATTTAATCCCTTCCTTAGCTAAGAATAATTGGTTTATTTTGTTCTGCTGAATCATATAAAGATAAGACCAGTTCCAATGCTTTTCTACCATCTAATCCAGTGACGATAGGTTGGCGATCTTCTTTGACTGCCTGTACCATATCTTCTATGATGCATTGATGTCCCGGCTTACCCCAAGGATCACTTTTGATTTTCTCGATTAATTGTTCTGTCTCTGCTTCATCCATTCCCTCAATCGTAAGGTGTTCTATATGAATGGCATTGGCACCACTTATTTTAACCGTTCCTTTTTCACCGAAAATACTTATGGATTCTTCATAGTTCTTTGGATAAATCGTAGTGGCTGCTTCAATCACACCTAATGAACCATTTTCAAAACGGGCAAGTCCCGTAGAAACATCTTCTGCCTCGATATCTCTAAGTCTGGTTGCCGCCATGCTATATACTTCTTTGATGTCTCCCATCAACCAGATAAGGAGATCCAGATTATGAACAGCCTGATTCATTAAAACGCCGCCATCTAAAGCCTTTGTGCCTCTCCATGGTGCCTGGTCATAATATTCCTGATTACGATTCCAGCGTACAGTCGCATTGGAATGACTGATTTTTCCGAATACACCACTATTAACAAGCTCTTTTAAAGCTACAAATGCCGGACGGAATCGATTTGGGTGAACTACTGCCAGCTTTACGTTATTTTCTTCACAAGCCTGGATGATTTTGTCTGTATCTTCTAAAGTTAATGCAATAGGCTTTTCCACAACGACATGTTTCTTTGCATTCGCAATTTGTACAGCTATATCAGCGTGAAAACCACTAGGAGTACAAATATTCACTACATCTATATCGGTTTTCAACATTTCATCAAGACTTGTATATCCCTCAACATTATATTCACTCGCAAACGCGTTTACCCGTTCAGGCTGAGTATCACAAACCGCTTCAAGAAACGCTCCATTCGCTTCCTGAATGGCAGTAATATGTTTTTTTGCAATATGTCCACAACCAACAATTCCAAACTTAATCATCGAACTGACCACCTTCTCGTTATACTCTTTCTTGTTCGCACTCTCTATCATACACAAAATGATAGTGATTTGGGTTATAAATATTTTTCAATTTCGTTACATGAATGACTTAGCTAATTTCTTAACCGTACCACTAAGTAATAAAACATCTGACTTCTTGAGAACCAATAACTCAAGAGGTTTCACTTTCGTTTCTCGAGAATATATTATCACTTTTATCATGAAACTTAAAATATAAGTAATAGATGAAGCAATCGCCGCTCCCTTAATTCCGATGGAAGGAATAAGAATAAGATTTAAAATCACATTCAAGACCACATTAAATATCGATACATACATATTTAATTCCGGTTTCCCTCTTCCCGCCAGGTCGTTTGATAATAGTTTCTCTACTGCAAGAACGACTATACCTGGAATTAGCAGTTGTAACATAAGAGAACTACTCTCATATTCATTATTTAAAATCACATCAAAGATAAAATCAGATAAAACGAATACGGCGCACCCTAATAAAATCATAAAAAGTGTCATAATCCTTGTCACGAGTGCCGTTATCCTGTTTCGATCCAATGTTTCTTTTGAAGATGAAATTCTCGGAAGCAGGACACTCGAAATAGACTGCGAAAAAATGGAAAGTCTTTCTCCAATATTTACCGCAGCGGAATATATCCCGACCGACCCTTTTCCTAAGAAAAATCCTAGAAAGAAGATATCTAAACGGTAGTTTAAAAAAGTCATGACATTACTAATGTGAGCCTTAATACCGTATGAAACAGATTCCTTCAAGTATGTTTTTGAAAAACTGCGAAAGCTGAGCTTTAATTTTTCGACTGTCAATAAAATGATTAAACAATATGTCACACTGCAAAAGTATCCGATTCCAAAAGAGAAAACAGCTGCTTCAAGCCCTAAATCCAATAAGAGTACAAGTACAAGAACCGAAACAACCGTTCCCAATTGTTGAATTAACAGTGCGGTGTTAAATGTCCTGAATTTTTGTTGACCTTGGAAAATGGTCTGTAAAAAAATCATCCCCAGCATAAAAGGCAGTGCAAATAAACTTGCAAATAAAATAGATAGATTTAATTCATCGAATTTCGATTCTTTAAACATGAACATGACAATCGTTCCGATGACGATTCCTAGCACAGATAATAGGATAGCCATCAGAACATTCGTATTGAATATTTCCTTAAGTGAGTATTTTTCCCTACTGACGAAATAGATGGTTGAAGAATTCAAACCTAAGTTAAGGAATGTCATGATCATTAATGGGACGTACGTGATTAAGGTATATTCACCAAAACCTTCTTTACCTAACGTCCTGCCCAGGACAGATATGAGAGTGATCCCTATGACAATGCTTGCCAATTGTCTGGTTAGTGTGATTAAACTGTTTGAGAAAAAAGAGCTTTTAGTTTCCATGATGTTTTAAATCTCCTAATGATAACAATTTCTCTGCAAACTCGGAATAATTTTTTTCACAAGAATACTGTTCTCTCCATGTTCGGTAAGCTTGGTCTCTTTTTTGTGAGATGAGTTCTGGTTCAGCAAAGGTTTCATTCAATATATTTGAAATTTCACCCGGTTCGAAATCCTTATCCAGCAACCATCCATTTGAACCATTCACTAATTCTGATGTCCCCCCCACATCTGTGGCGACGACAGGAATCCTTGCACTGAAAGCTTCCATGATAGTGACAGGGATCCCTTCGCTTTCACTCACGTTTATGAATAAATCAAACCGTTGACTTCTTAAAGTTTCAATAACCTCTTCATTATCAAGACTACCGAGTAACTCCCCTTTACTCGTCTCAGGGAACTGATTTATGATATTCTGGACTTTCTCTCTTTCAGGTCCATCCCCTATATGGATCCAGTGAACCGGGACTTGTGCTTTTTTAATTGCTTCTGCTATAAGGTGGACTCTTTTTACATTCTTCATGTAAGAAACCGATACTATTTTTAAGGGGTCTTTTGAAGGGATATCAGGTTCCCTGTACGAGAGTTCTATTCCCTTTGTACCTAAGCGACTAACCTCTATTTTTTCATCCAGTCCTGGAAAATTATTGAGTAAGTATTGTTTTCCATTCTCAGAAATACTGTGGATTTTATCCAATGATTGAATTACTTGGTACTGAACAGGTAAATAAGGCATAGGATGGCGTTCCCAATACAAATCCCCACCATGAACTCTTGAAACAGCTTTAATAGGTTTATCCTCTTTCAACATAGCCAACGCAGCGGCGGCAGGTGTTAACCAATAAGAATAATACACAACCTTTTCTCTCTCACTGCCTTCAATGCCTTCAACTTTCTTGCGTATTTGATAAGCGTCAACAAGCCACTTATAAAGTTTAAACTTTCCTTTCAAGCCGAATTTTTTTGCATTGTGTACATCTCTTTTGTACCATGATTTCACGGTAGGATTTGTAACACCGGATAGAATGCTTTTTATTTTCCTTAGCTTAGGGTTTTTTTCCTTGCTCTTAATGGTATGGACTTTTACATTATCAGGTAGTTCCCTATTATGCGCCTTGACCCTATTCCAGCACTCCTGATTCGTTGGAACGAGGATTATATTTTGGAATTTCTGTGAGAGAATCAGTAATTCATTATAAATAAATTCTTCTCCAGGTGAATAAGGAAATCTACTTGTGAGAAGAATAAGTGTTTGATCTTGTTTCATTGTTAAATCTCCTTAGAAATATGATAAAAAGCTGCAGGAATGATCCCACAGCTTATAGACGGCCTAAGATTTTCTTATAAAACCTTAAGAAAGGTTTGTGTTTTTCATTTACCAGACCGATAACCTCTGCAATGGTTTGAATGGCAATCAGTAATGTAGCCAGTAATAATACAGATCCCCATAAAGTAGCTTTTGTGAAAATGATAGCACTAATACTAAAACACAATCCAAGTGCATATATAATTAAAACTGTTTCACGGTGTGAAAACCCTAAACTGATTAAACGGTGGTGCAGATGTGATTTATCGGGAGCAGAAATTGGTTTCTTATTCACAACCCTTCGAATAATAGCGAAGGTTGTATCAAATAATGGCACTCCCAGTATCAGGATGGGAACGACAAAACTGAAAAGGGTCACGCTCTTATATAATCCTAATAAAGACAATACAGCAATCATGTAACCAAGAAAAAGAGAACCGGTGTCCCCCATGAAAATCTTGGCCGGGTGGAAATTATAGAATAAAAATCCAATTGCGCTGGCAAGCACAATTAAAGCTAGTGTTAAGATTAACGCTTTTCCATTAATGAATGCCATAAAAGCTATGGTTGCCAAACTAATTGAAGAAATTCCAGCCGCCAAGCCGTCTAAGCCATCAATCAAATTGATTGCGTTAGTGATCCCGATCACCCAAATCAGAGTTACCGGAATAGCTAAAAAGCCAATATCAATCCTGTCGAAAAACGGGATGTATAAAAATTCTATCGTCAGACCAGAATATACCACTACAATAGCAGCAATGATTTGACCTAATAGCTTTACCTTGGCAGATAAAGCAAATTTATCATCCAGTAATCCGATCACTAAGATGATTAATGCTCCTACTGTAATTGAAGCGATAGGTTCTTTATATAAACCGGATGCAAAGTATCCTACGAGAACCCCGATGAAAATTGCCAGGCCACCCATTCGGGGCATTTCCTTCGTATGAACCTTGCGTTGATTCGGTTGGTCAACTACGCCAATGAGTTTTGCAAATTTTATAACCCATGGAGTGACAATAAGGACGGAGACAAAAGATAAAAGTACCGACATTACCAACATGGTGTCCATTATATTTACTCCTTTTATTTCTATATTTAGTCCTCAATCAGTTTAACACAAAAAACATTCTAAGGAATGAAAATTTTTTTACAATTATATTTCATTACACTTATACCCTACTTGGATTATTTTCTAACCTAATCTTGAGATTATTAGTGGTAATATTGACTAGGATTAATCGTTCTTAAAAAACCATATAATAGATTCAGTTCTACTTCAATAGTTCATTTAATGCATTTTCTGTCATAATTTCAATTTTCCGATTATAGGCAGCTGCATTGGTATGTCCATAGGGATCAAGAAACCAATTCCAATAAAATGTTCCAACAGAAAATACCTTGGTACCATAAGGTTTTTCCCACCAAACAACATCAGCAACACTATTCTTTCCATATACGTTTACCGGAGATCGAGCAATCAATTTCACTCCTGGTATTTCCCCATCGTAACGGTCGATTTCACCGCCAATGACACCAGATATTTTATCCCCATCTTTGAGTCCTGTCCCTTGATAAATCCAATGAGATGAATTGGTAATCACCATCGGATAGGGTTTATCAGGAATCCCCCTATACATACTTCCAAACAGCTCATTTTCCGGCCTGTTAACTGGTGGGTTTCTGAATTGAGTGGTTACTTTGCTTGGTAGTATCTTTTGGTATGGATCCTGACTAGCTTTTGCTTTATAGCTGACAATGGTAGAGGCATCCTCTTCAAATCGAACTTGCCAATACCCAACATTAGCATTGAAGTTTGCAAGATTCATATTACTTTTGCTTAATTGTTCTATACTGTCCCTGGTTTCTTTCGTCCAGTATTCATCGTGCCCCGGAATGATAAGAAGTTTGGGGTTGTCCATTTCTAGTTTACCTCTGGCTATATCAACATTTGAATAGTAATTTAATTTATATCCTTTCTTTTCAAGCCACCTGACTAGGTTGTATTCATAATGAAAGAATTGACCCGCTCCATTCCCCTCTTGATACGGGCGATGATATGATAATTTAATGGAAGGTTCTTTATTTGAACTGTTGTATCCGTAAAAACTTTTCCCGCCCCAATTGTTATAGGCCTGGTATGTGTTTGTTGCGATTACAATTCCGATTTCATTCTTCACATTCGAATTCACTACAATAGGGATATAGGAAGCATTTAATCTACTATCTACAAGCTTGATTAAGTACATCCCACTTTCCCAATCTTCAGGAATGGGAAAGTTAACACTCTTTACCCAATTAGCGCCTAAGTTCTCAGGATTACGATTGTTATTAGACTGTTTATAAGGAGATATATAGCCTAGGGTTTCCTTCAGCTTTGCACCTTCCCCACTATAGTAGCCCATTCTATAGATTTCTGCACCGTATCCATATTGGCTGGAAATATACAAATTAACATTGTCTCCGGGTTGATATGATGGCTTATCTGCATACCCCTGTATGGAAGAAGATTTCTTATCAATTTTCCAATTTCCCAACTTATAAATTACATCCTCGTTTACAGACCCAGTACCACCAAATATGGTGATTTTCTCAGGCTGCCGGCTGATCAAATACGCATGTATAAGATCAGGTGTATACGTTGGTCTTGTAAGTAAAACAGGACCATTTGCTTTTGCAGCTATCGTTGATCCAGTTAATGCATCCGCAAAAGTAAGTCCTGTTGCCAGAAAGGATTGTCTTGTTTCAGGGAAAAATTCCTTAGCGATATTAGCAGATACCTCATACCGGTCTTTTCCTCCGATCCTTTTTTTAACAGGCAATAATCGTTCTACTTCTTCACTTACACTTGCTGTACCACCTACGATTGTGACTTTGGTTATTTCCCTATCCCTTATCACTCTTAATGTAGAAGAAGGGATACTGTTCGACCTTGTTAATAAAATTGGAATATTATTCATAGAAGCGTATGGAGCAATTGATAATGCATCCGCAAAAACCAGACCATTGGCCAGGATCACGTGAGAGGAAGGAGAAAGTTCCCTGGCGATATTTTCCGAAACCTCAAATCGATCTTCGCCAGGAATCCGCGAAACAGAATGCAGCATAGGGATGTTAGACTGATTGATTTGTGTGGTAACACTTGCATTAATACTTCCTTCCCCTCCGATTAATATTATTTCCTGAGGGTTTAACCGCTTTAATTCCTCTAGCGTCTCACTTGTTAAACGATCATTTCTTGTGAGTAAAATCGGAGCATCTTTATGGTAAGCATATGGAGAAGCAGAAAGTGCATCTGCATACGCTAAGTGATTGGCCAGGATAACTGTGTCAGCACCATTTTTCCAGTGCTTTTTCGAAATATTCACCGCTACTTCAAACCGGTCTCGACCGTCAATTCTTTCATTTATTGTTTCAGCTTCAACCACTCCAACTAAAAAGCCCAGCCACACAGCGATACCAAAAAAGAATACAGTGAATTTTTTCATTAATGTCTATCCCCTTATAATTTATACAAAAGGCACCTGGAATAAGCATATTCCAGGTGCCTTCCCTATATCATTCCTTACCTTCATTATCTAAAAAAAGTAAGTACTCCATTTGTGATTCCATTGGCAGCTTGTTCTCTATAATAATCACTTCTCAACTTCGCTGCATCTTCTTCATTTGTTAAAAACGCCAGCTCAACTAGAACACTCGGCATAGTGGATTCTCTAATTACCTTAAAGCCAACATTTTTAACTCCTCTATCCCTCGTATCTAACTTATCTACTAGTTCTTTGTTAATATAAGTAGCCAATTCCTTGCTTTCGGCAGCAGAATAAGTATCATCCCAATAGGTTTCGGTCCCACTTACATCTGGATTATCTGGAAAAGCATTGGTGTGGACACTGATAAATGCATCCGCCCCCTGCTTATTTGCAAATTCCGCTCTCTCTGAGAGAGTTGGGTACGTATCAGATTCACGAGTCATGATTGTATATGCACCATTTGCATCAAGCTTGCTTTTCAATCTAGTGGAAACATCCAGATTTACTTCTTTTTCAATAACAGCATTATCCGAGGCACCTGGATCATGATCTCCATGCCCTGGGTCAACTACGATTAACTTTCCAGCTAATGGTCCGGCTACTGCCTTGACAACATTATTGGAGACAGACGCTGTACCTCCTAATACAACAAAGTCAGTCATTCCCTTTTGACCTGTAATTTCCTTTGTCGCATCAGGCAATGAAGAGTTTCTTGTTAGTAGAATCGGCGCATTTTTCTTTGCTGCTAAAACTGAACCAGTTAAAGCATCTGCAAAGGTTTGTCCCGTAGCTAGGAATCCAGTTGATGTCGGTAAGTTTAATTGCTTAATGATATTGGCAGCAACTTCAAAACGATCCCCCCCGCCAATTCTAATGGGGCCATAGCGTAGTAAATCTGCATAGACACCATTGCTTACACTCGCTGTTCCACCCATTACAATTATTTGACTCGGGTGTCTCGTTTGTAAACTTGAAATGGTTGGGGCCGGTAGTTCATTATCACGAGTCAAAAGTATCGGCATGCCGTTTCTGGAAGCATAAGGTGCAATAGCCAGTGCATCCGGAAAGGTCAACCCATTTGCCACGACTGCTTTAGAAGAGCTTGGCATTCTCTTGGCTATTGCAGCCGATACTTCAAATCGGTCATTCCCGCTTATACGCTCAACCATTGAAATTCCCAGACTTCTCACTTCATTTACGACGTTATTAGAGACACTTGCTGTTCCACCTATAATAACGACCTTTGATGGAGAAAGTTCCCGAAGTTTATTCTTTGTTGTATCTCCTAAACTTGCAGGACGCGTCAATAAGATCGGCGCGTTCATTTTATAAGCTAAAGGTGTTGCCGCCAAAGCATCTGCGAATGCGTTGTAGTTAGATAGAAAAACTACATTGGCTCCATTTGGCCAACCATCTTCCGCAACATTTGCAGCAACCTCGAACCGATCTTCACCTGACAACCTCTCATATTCACCCGACGCACCGGCCACTTGTGCCAATCCAAAGAAGACGAAAACAACAACCAGTGAAATTAAAACTTTTTTCATTATTTCCTCCTATTTGTACAATATTCTAGTTTGTTATTTTCCTAATGTGGTATTAGGATAGTAGAAATCTAAAATTTCTTTATATGTTTGCCCGTCATTCGCTCTGTTATTGGCACCTTGCTGACTCATTCCGACTCCGTGGCCAAACCCCTTACCGTTTATCGTGAAGCTATCACTATTGTTCTCTACAGATGGAGTGTAAGTGCTTCTATAGTAAAGCGTTCCGAACAGATATCTTAAGTCTGTTGCAGATTTTTCGATTGTTTCCTCGAATTCTTTCAGCTTGCCTTCAGAATCCATGGAATAATTTTTCGTCCCTTTTTCTTTCAGGTAAAACTTAACTCTCAGGGATCCTTCCAGACTTCTTTTAGCAGCATTTTTTTCAGGATCGAGGACAAAGCTTGATATGGACTTGATTTTTATTTCTTTGTTTAGGAAGCTTTTCGACAGGTGATTTTTCACGTTATCAATTAGCGGTGATGTTTTCTGGTTGCCGTCTAAGTAGACTGTTTTATCTTCATTTACAGCGTCCCACCACCAGCCTGGGTTTTTCAATGCCGCTTCCAGAGTGACATTGCTGTATGGCGTTTCTTCATTTGAGGTATTCGTGATTGTTTCGTCACTGATTACCGTTTTTGGTACTTTAAGTTCCCAGGTGTAAGTGTCAAATGAGTCAGGTTTATTTTCCAGATATTTAAGCTTCTCCGAGCCCCATTCATCTGCATTAGTAGCTGTGAAACCACCGTTACTGGATGAAAACCATGCAGTTATTAATTTGCCATTGTGGCGTAATACTTGTCCACTCGTGTCAGTGACAGCTTGAGAGGTTTTAATATTCCAGTCAAAACCACCATAAACTTGATAACTTTGATCATCCAGGATTGTTTTCCCTATTTCATTATATGCATAAGTACGGGCAGCAACCGCTTGAGCTTTTAATGCTTCCATATGATAATAGGCAGGTGACTCTTTGGGCACAACACTCTTTAGATAGTCTTCAAAAGGAATGTTCAGGTTAGTAGGTCTAACATATGCATTAGATTCTGAGCTGAATTGCATTCTGCCTAAATATTCTCTCTCTGAATCCCCAATGATTGTTAATATATTAGATTTAGAATAAACTTCAGGCTTTAATATAAAACTGGACGTTCCAAAATCCGCAATCTTAGAAGATCCTTCATAGATAGCTAATCTTCCAGATTCATTTTTCACTACATAATCGGTACCTTCTTTAAGCTTAAACTCGTTAGGAAGCTGCTCAACCACACTCTCTTTAACCGATGCAGGACCTCCTAAAATGTTGAATACATTAAAGTTTTCTTCATTAATAGTAGATTGAATGCTATCAGGCAGCTTATCTGCTCTTGTTAATAACAGCGGGGCTCCGTTTTTAGCTGCTAATACAGAACCCGTCAACGCATCTGCAAATGTCAATCCATTTGATATGTATGCCATACTTGAATCAATGTTAAGTTCTTTAATGATATTAGAAGAGACTTCGTATCGATCATTACCAGCGATCCTATCAGTCGCCTTGGCTTGATTGTAAACGGAATTGCTGACACTTCCCGTTCCTCCGACTACCAGTACATCAGACTTGCCTTGGACTGCTTCAAGAGAGGCACTTGGAAGATCATCTTTCTTGGATAAAATAATTGGAATACCATTTTTCGCTGCATATGGAGCGATGGCAAGAGCGTCTGAGAAGATTAATCCATTTGTCACAACTGCTTTATCTGAAGTACCGAGGTTCTGTGCTATTTTCTTCGCCACTTCAAAACGGTCTTTTCCGTCAATACGTGAGACGTCACCAGTAATCGATTTTAATTTAGTTTCTACAGTTTGATTTACACTTCCTGTTCCACCCACTATGACAATCTTACTCGGATTCAACGCTTTAATTTTATTTAGTGTTGAGTCTGGAATACTGTCTTTTCTTGTTAATAGAATAGGAGCATCATACTTATATGCAAGGGGGGAGGCTGACAATGCGTCTGCAAAGGCCATTGAATTCACTACGAATATCGTCTCGGCTGAGTTCCATCCGTTACTTGCAACATTCTCTGCAACCTCATAGCGGTCAGTACCGGAAAACCTATTATTATTATTCTCTAATTTATAAACGCCTTCACTATTAATAGTAAGGTTTGTTTTATTTCCAATATAGTTTTTGAGTTTCACAGATATAGAAGCTGCATCAGCTTCAGTTACAGGGGTATAAGCCAAAATCATTCCGGCACTTACAACAGACACTAATGTTTTTTTAATATAACTCAAAAAATAGACCTCCAATTATTTTTTTGTGATATCCACTAATTCAAGCTGATCATTTTCATTTTGCTTGTACTCTATTTGAACTTCTTTGCCCTCCTCCAGTGCTTCGATTTCTTCTAACATTTCTGGAGGAAACTGAATCGACATCACTTCACTTCCACTTTTCACTTCCATTGTATGAGCGTCTGCTAATCCATTGAAAGTTACTGTTTCTGTATTTACATTATTTGTATCGACAGATTCACCATTTCCTGAAGTGTTATTTTTTTCCTCTTTGCCTTCTTGCGTTCCACAACCGCTCAATAAAAGAAAACCAGACAATAACGCAATCCCAAAACTTTTTTTCATTTTTTACCACTCCATTAAATTCTGATTACATACTTATCAATTTAAATACTATATAAGCCTAGAAAAATTGTAAATAGAAAATAGAAATTTATAGAAAAAGAGTCCTTTTGCTCCAAATGTGGGGAAGTCGTACATTTTCTAAATCATTTAATAGCCACACACTAATGTTATGTGGATATAATCTTTCCCACTAAATGAAGTGAGAGATTCAACAATAAAAAAGCCTCAGATATTAAGTTTTCACCTAAATCCGGGGCTTTAATAGTGTTTCTGCTATGCTGTTAATGGTCTTTTTTCTCTTTCTCAATATCAATATATAGGGAAACCTGAGTATTGTAATAAGTTATGTTTAAGGCATCCCTTATATTCTTCCCCAAAAATTTCACCCATTATATTTCTTTTCTTCATTCCAATATTCTAATAACCCTGTCTTCATATTATAGAAAGGTTTATAGCCGATTCCCTCTATTTTAGTGATGTCAGAGTAAGAATATTTAATATCTCCTGCTCTTTCATCTTCTCGTTTAATAGTAAGCTTTAGACCGGTTAGCTCTTCGTAAAGTGCAATCAATTCATTCAAACTTACGGAGTTTCCTGTTCCCGCATTAAATACTTCCCCGACTGCTTGTGGATTTTCGCTCACTAAAATCAGAGCATTCACTATGTCCTTAACATAGACGAAATCCCGGGTTTGTTCTCCATCCCCGTATAAAGTAAATTCAACTCGATTCTCTGTTTCAAGTTTCAAAAATTTCTCAGTTAGAATTGAAACTACACCAGAGTATGGTGATGATGGATTTTGTCTGGCTCCGAAGACATTAAAGAACCTTACTGCAGTTGTAGGCAGATCGTACAATTTATTATACGTCAACACATATTGTTCAGATGCATATTTATCAATCGCATACGGAGATAATGGTCTGATCTCTGAATTCTCAGTTTTAGGTAAAGTTGGTTCATCCCCAAATACAGCAGCGGAAGAGGCAAAAACAAATCTATTTAAGATACCCTGTTTCTTGGCTTCCTCTAATAAGTATAGTGTTGCTTCCAGGTTAGTTCTATGAGTTTCTAAAGGTGTTTCTACTGAAGCTGCAACACTCGCGATAGCTCCCAAATGGAATATCTTCTCGAACTCATACTTTTTAAAAATATCATTGACGAAATCGGAGTCTGAGATATCTCCTTTTATAAATGTTAAATTATCATTATTGGGGATATTTTCTTCCTTCCCCATTGAAAGGTTATCGACTATTACTACTTTTTTATTTAAATTCAATAGTTCTTCTACCAGGTGAGAGCCAATAAATCCTGCCCCACCTGTTACGAGATTATAGCTCATACAAAAACTCCTTTAAACATTAGTAAAGAGATTACGCGTCCAATTTTATCGTATTCTAAAAGGAAAATGAAATTAAGTGTAGCTTCAACATTAGTTTAACGAATGTAATCCTAGATGCCATTGTGGTTTGATTTCACAAGACCTATTTGATACTACTATCTATTTTAAAAAGACCCGTATAAAAAAGGAGTCCAGTTCACTTTGATTTTACACCAATTCAAATTGATATACCAATAATCAAAGATTCTGTTAAAAATTTAATATTTTGTAATAAATACAAGAAAAATGTCTCTATTTTGTTATTATGTGATAAAATGTCAATATTATATACCGATATAACTAACATCTGACAAAAAAGGAGAAATACAAGTGAAAAAAACACTAGTTTCTGTCGCTGCCACCGCTGTCCTGTCGACTGCGTTTGTTGCATCTGCTTCCGCGAACACCCATAAAGTGGAGTCTGGTGATTCTCTATGGTCAATTGCCCGTAAATATGAAACTTCCATTACCGCCCTTAAAGAAATGAACAAATTAAAATCGGACTTAATCTATCCGAATCAATTACTAAAAGTAGATACGGTCACACTTGAGAAACCTGCCACCCCATCTACAAACCAACCACCTAATACTTCAGTATCTACTCAAAAATACATTGTCAAGTCAGGAGATACTCTTAGCGCCATTGCATACAGACATTCTATTACT
Source organism: Rossellomorea sp. NRS-1567 (assembly GCF_050467885.1). Classification (NCBI taxonomy): domain Bacteria; kingdom Bacillati; phylum Bacillota; class Bacilli; order Caryophanales; family Bacillaceae; genus Rossellomorea; species Rossellomorea sp. NRS-1567. Next base: position 132,433 of record NZ_JBITPL010000016.1, read on the forward strand.
CTGGCAGAATTACAAAAATGGAATAACATTAATAGCCATTTGATTTATCCTGGACAGTCACTCGTCGTTTCTAAATCTTCATCAAGTGAACAAACAATTGACAGTGGGAGCAAACCTGCGCCTCCTTCTCCATCAAAAGATGTTAGTTCGAATACATATAAGGTACAGTCAGGAGACACACTTTACCATATTAGCCTTAGGCTCAACCTATCTGTTCAAGAAATTAAGAGTTTAAACAGACTATCTAGTGATCTAATTTATGTTGGGCAGACCTTAAAAGTAGGAAATTCTCAACCATCACCGCCAACTGAATCAACACCAAAGGAAGATACCATTACTTCTTTTAACACAGACGTTCTTATTTCTCAAGCTAAAGCACAACTTGGTAAGCCTTATGTTTGGGGTGGATCTACTACATCGGGGTTTGACTGCAGCGGTTTTATATACTACGCCTTTAATAAGAGTGGAGTAAACGTAACGCGTACTTCTAGTGAAGGTTATTATAGTCGCTCTTACTATGTAAACAAGCCTTCCGTTGGAGACCTGGTCTTTTTCGAAAATACATATAAAAAGGGCATTTCCCACCTGGGTATTTATGTAGGGGACAATAAATTCATTCATGCCGGGGATAATGGTGTCGAGATTACCAGTTTAGATAATTCTTACTGGAAATCTAAATTTGATGGATTTAAACGTTTTTATGATTTGTAAAAAGTGATAAAACCACTACCAAGTATTATGTTTCTAACATATTAATAGAAACGTACTACTTGGCAGTGTGAACCGGGGGCGTAATCTTGCACCCCGGTTTTTTAATATAAAAAAGATCTCTCTTCTCTCCAATTCCCCAAATATACCATCTTAGTATTTTGTAGAACAGTTTTCACTTCTCACTACATGAAATATATTCCAATTAATACAAATTGATATTACTATTCTATTGAACAACGGTGGACATTTCAGGGAAAAGGTAAGGCGATCCTGACTATCGGATTTGAGAAATGGTACCAAGGTACGATGCGGATTTAGGATGTGGTCTATTAAAAGTATATAATGCTCTCACCACAGTGGAGTTGTCTACAAGAAATGAAAAAAGGGTAGTCAAAAAGTCAGTAACTACTGACTTTTTGGACAGCCCCTTATTAAATCAGCGTACTTAATTCTTTAATTCTGTTTTCAATAAATTGTATGTGCTTGGTATCCTGTTGAAGGTCAAAAACGACGATAGCCTTCTTCATATACCTGACGGCGTCTTTAGGTTTATTCATCAACTCCATATTATATCCAATTTGATAGTGCAATTCACCTAAAATGAATACACTATCTTTATGAAGGCACCATTTTATAGCATCTTCACAGTATTTATTTGATTCTTCCAGTCTGTTAAGACGTGTTAACACGCGCGCTAGATGATAATATAGTCGAGTTTTTATTGTATAGTCATTCAAGTGGGGAAGAAGCTGAAGATGATCCTTGACTTCCTCAAATACCTCAAGCGCCTTGTCAAGGTCTTCCTTAAAATAAATGGCTCCCAGTGCCAAGAGGATTTCCAATTCTCTCTCCAACAAAATTTTCCCCTTATTGTGGGTCAGGTTGATCGCTTCTTTGAGAGTATCAACTGATTTACTTAGATCTTTCTTAACTTCATATAAATAGATCCCTTTATGCCATAGTAGCAACTGTAGATTTTTGTTATTCTGCAGAAATAATGGATTATCCAATTCAGCTCTTACGATATCCATCATTTCTTCATATTTCACACTTCTTCGTAGTATCTGTAGCTGTTGGAATACTTCCTGAACATAATCCAACCGTGGTGTTGTCCCGATATCAAAAAAGTAGTTAACATCTACACCCAGCTTCTGCGAAATTTGATACAATGTAGAAGCATAGGGAAATACATCACCTTTTTCAATTTTACTGATTTGCGCTTGAGTACATATTCCATGTGCAAGTTCTTCCTGAGAAAGACCACTGGTTTTTCTCAGCTCTTTTATTTTTTTTCCAACTGCATTAAAATCCATAAAACCCACCCCTAAATATGCCTAGAGTTATATTTTTTGAAGAAATTGAATGAAACCGCTATTATTAGTCTTGTAAATTAGGTAATTTGGCACCATAACCCGAATGTACAAATTTTGAATATGTGTTTTAATTATTATAACAAATATATCTTTCATTTTATCGAACATTCACTTGAACAAGAAAGGGAGGAAAGTCCTATGAAAAGACGTTTTCTTACAATTTTAACCGCTTCAGTTCTTCTTCTTGGTGTTGCAGGACTTGCTAATGACCATGCTGAAACTGCAAGTGTAAAAATCCAAAAAACTGAACTTCCAACAACCGTATATTAATCATCAAATTATAAGCTTCCTGCAGTCGGGAAGCTTTTTTCATTGAGAGGATTATTCTTATAGGAATATGCCTAGAATTATGAAACAGAAGAAAAGAAATCGTTTTACCTACTAATTCTCCGCCTTTTAGCTTTAAATCAATAATAAGCCAAAATACACTGTTTTTTAAGACATGATAGGATAAAAGTACAATAAGAAAGGGGGCTTCATGATGAAAAGCATAAGCATGAAAGTAAATCCTCTATACTCGGATATGGATATGTCGATCCAGTTTCATTTCGAATTTTCAAAAGGTGATTGTAAGGTCGGGGAAGCCATGGTATCCACGTATGCCATGAACAACAACGTATCGTATCGTAAGTCCCGGGGTGTAACCGCTACTAAGGTTGAAAAGTGTGCGGTGATCGATCGAATGGAAGTGATTAATGAAATGGAAGACTTGTGTATGAATAAGCTTCAACATTTCCTGAAAGTGATCGGCATGACCGAAGTCCATTCTGGATATGACATAAAGCGAGAGAACATTTATCACGTATAGATTTGAAAAACTCTTCATCAGGCGCTACTGCGCTTGAAGGAGAGTTTTTTGTTTAGAGGATTCTTCTTATTCCTCTTTAATGAAGGACGTACGTCTTCCGAAGTAGTGATTACAGACATCTTTATTAAGCTTATGATGAAAAAGGTATTTGTAAGAATATCAGACCTTTCAGTGGACAAGGTAAGCTGAGAATGATTCCTGCGCACAATCTCAAAACCACCCACCTTAAAGAAGGCTGAGCTCAAAAGGGATCTTCCTTTTCATGGTGGAGTACCGGATTTTGTCGACTGTTATAGTTGCAAAAACCTCGAAGATGATCGAGGCCAAATAAGCAATGTAGAAATAACATAAATATATCCCCCATTTGCTTTCAAATGGTTGTTTCATATGAATACTATTCTCTTCTTATTGGAAAGTACCTGTTTTTCTTTTGGATGTCTGTCTTATAATGGAATTGTGAACTTAACGAAAGTGAGGCATTATTTTTGAGATACTTTAGTATGGTTTTAATCTTTTTATTGTTGGTTGGAGGATGTTCATCTCAAGGGAAAACCAATCATATTTATTTAATTCCTGAGGGATATGAAGGATCCGTTACTGTGTTTTTTAACATACCTGATGCTCCTGGTTTGAAGAAAGAAGGGGAATTCTCCGTAATTCCAATACATAAAACCGAAATTGAAGCCCTACACCAGACCGATTATGCCACCTATGGGTACGCCTTGACGTCCAGAGAGGAAACCTATACGCCCGAAGCACCTACATATGAAGTGAACAATCAGTATTATTATGTCGACGCTGAAGGCGAACGTACAAGAATTGATGATTACTGTATTCATGGAATGGGTGATCATGGTGGTTCGACCGGAGCAAGCGGAAAAGAAATTACATACGTATACTTTCAAGTAACGAACAGTGAATGTGGAGAGGATTTCTTTCTGCATGGTAACGAGAGCTACACAATTCAAAAAAACGAAGCACAAAGCAAATGGATTAATCAATATGCTGATTAGAGTGATGGGCAGTTGATTAGGTGATTTTGAGTTGATGACCAGTTCGTTTGAAGGTCTGATATATTTGAAGGTCCGTCCCTCAATGCTTTAAAGCGGTGAGGGACGGACCTTTATTGTTAAAGTGAATTTATGATGAGCAGACTTGCTATTCTGCTCGTCATATCCCTGATGTCGAGGGTTGGATCGATTTCCACGATGTCCATGGTGGTGACTTTAGGGTGCTGCAGGGCGGCTTGGATGGCGTTTGTTAGAGTATCTGGATGCATCCCACCGGGACCAATCGCCGGGCAGCCTGGGGCGTATGCCTGGTCGAGGACGTCCATGTCTACGGAGAGGTAGACGGTGTCGACTTGAGATTCTAATTGGGTTAGGGCGTCTTGGATGAGTTCTGCGATTGGTTGATGTCTGACGTCCTTCATCGTATAGACAGTGACACCCTGTTCGATGGCATAGTCATGATAGGCTTTGGCATTGGCGTAATTACGGATGCCGATTTGAATCAGATGCTCACCTTTGAGGTGCCCCTCTTCTATTAACCTTCTAAAAGGTGTTCCGTTCGTTGGTCCCCCGTCTTCCGTGTTCCGCAGGTCATGGTGAGCATCGAATTGGATGATCCCGACTGTCCCTTTCGTCTCCTTGATAGCTTTCACCGCTGATGTGGTGATGGAATGGTCGCCTCCAAGGATGATGGTGAAGGGTGCTGCGTTTGTGTTGGTTGCATCTTTGACAGATTCATAGATTCGTTGATGGCAGTCTTCTATTGATGTTGGGTGCATGGTGATATCGCCGAAGTCGATGATGGTTTTCTTGTCTTCGGCGAGGTCCGTCCCACTTTCGATGTTGTACGTCGTAAACGAGTTCAGGCATCGTCTGATCGCATCGGGTGCGAAGTTTGCTCCCGAGTGGGAAATGGAAGGTTTGGAAAGGGGAGCGCCGATGATGGCGATGTCCCCTTTCTTTCCTTCTTCCCATGGTGTCAGTAGCTCTGCTGCTTTGGTTGTATAGCGGTCTTTGAACTGAGCTTTCCCCGCCTGCTTAATGTGCCGAAATGTGCTCATGGAGCTTCTCCTTGCGGTAGATGATCCGGCCGTTTTTCATGACGGTGTGGGTGTGGTTCACCCCGTAGTGATACGGTACGTAATGATAGTTTGGTACATCCCATAGGACGATGTCAGCTTTTCTACCTGTTGCAAGCTTTCCTGCTGAGTCTCCCCTGTTAATGGCATGTGCTGCGTTGACGGTTACTGCGTTCCAGATTTCTTCCGGCGTCATTTTCAGCTGCAGGGATGCTAGATTCATAATGAACTGCAGATTCTCTGTTGGTGAGCTGCCCGGGTTGAAGTCTGTTGACAGAGCGACTGCTGCACCCGCTTCCATCATGCCTCTTGCGTTGGCGAATTTGCCTTTGTTCAGGTAGAAAGATGTGCCTGGCAGCAGGACCGCGATGGTGTCCGTCTCGCCCAGTGCCTGGATTCCTTTTTCGGATGCGCCTACTAGGTGGTCACCGCTCGTTGCTCCGATTTCCGTTGCCATTTCCGTTCCGCCGAGTGGATCGATTTCGTCGGCGTGTATTTTTACCGAGAAGCCTTTTTCTTTTGCTTTAGTTAGGAACTGGCGGGATTGTTCGACGGTGAATACTCCTGTTTCGCAGAAGATATCGACAAATTCAGCCAGCTGTCCTTTTTCGATGTCGTTCAGTAGCTCGAGCATTTCTTCTAAAAATTCATCGGGGCGACCTTTGAATTCCGGTGGGATCGCATGTGCTCCAAGGAATGTGGAAACGATGTCTGCCGGGTGTGATTCGTTCAGTTGTTTGGCTACTCTCAGCTGCTTTAGTTCGGTTTGTCGGTCAAGACCGTAGCCGCTTTTCGCTTCGACAGTTGTGACTCCGTATGAAATCATTCTGTTTAAGTGGAAGCGCGCTTTAGTGAGCAGCTCTTCTTCTGATGCTTCGCGGGTGGCACCTACGGTTGATAGGATGCCTCCCCCGCGCTTCAGTATCTCTAAGTATGGCATCCCCTGCTGTTTGAGGGCCATTTCGTGTTCACGTGAGCCGCCGAAGACTAAATGTGTATGCGGGTCTACTAGACCTGGCGTGACGAGCTTTCCTTCTGCGTCGATTCGTTCCGTTGCTTTGAGGGATTGTGCTTCTTCATGGGTTCCGATCCATGCGACAAGTCCGTCCCTGATGGCCAGGGCAGCATGCTCTGAAACCTCGAGTTTACTCATTTCCTCCCCTTTAAGAGGTCCGTCCCCATGATCCAGCGTCAGGAGCTGTCCGATGTTGTCGATGATGGTGTCGAAATGTTTTTCTGCGGTCATATTATTCTCCTCCTTTGTTCATTGGGATGTGGATGTTGTGTTTTTCGGCTGTTTTTTCTGCGATGTCGTAGCCTGCGTCGACGTGGCGGATGACGCCCATTCCAGGGTCTGTTGTGAGCACGCGTTCTAATCTTTCCTGCGCAAGGTCCGTCCCGTCTGCTACAACCACCATTCCAGCGTGCAGTGAGTACCCCATCCCTACACCGCCGCCGTGGTGGAAGGAGATCCAGGAGCCGCCTGCTGCTGTGTTGATGAGGGCGTTCAGGATGGCCCAGTCTCCTACTGCGTCACTGCCGTCCTTCATGCTTTCGGTTTCACGGTTCGGTGAAGCAACGGATCCGCAGTCCAGGTGGTCACGGCCGATGACGATTGGTGCTTTCAGTTCTCCGTTTCGGACCAGCTCGTTGATGGCAAGACCCATCTTCACTCGCTCACCGTATCCAAGCCAGCAAATGCGGGAAGGGAGTCCTTGGAATGCCACTTGCTCCTGTGCCATATCGATCCAGCGATTCAGTGCTTCGTTTTCTGGGAAAAGCTCTTTGATCAAGCGATCTGTTCTATAGATATCCTCTGGGTCTCCTGAAAGTGCCGCCCAGCGGAAAGGTCCTTTTCCTTCACAGAATAATGGACGGATGTAGGCTGGAACGAAGCCAGGGAAATCAAAGGCATTGGCGACTCCCTCATCCTTCGCTACTTGACGGATGTTGTTTCCGTAGTCGAATACGATGGAGCCTCTATTCTGGAATTCAAGCATCGCTTCCACGTGTTTGGCCATGCTTTTTTGTGAAAGGGTGGTGTAGGCTTTTGGATCCTGTTTGCGAAGCTCTGCCGCTTCTGTAAGCGAGTATCCCTCTGGTACATAGCCGTTTAAAGGATCGTGGGCTGATGTTTGATCAGTTACGATATCGATCTGAACGTTTCTTTTTAAAAGTTCATGATGAACCTCTGCCGCGTTTCCAAGTAATGCGATGGAAAGTGGTTTACCCTGGTCCCGTGCTTCATAGGCCATCATTAACGCTTCATCGATGGAATCTGTCTTCACGTCACAGTATTTCGTGTCGAGGCGCTTTTGAATGCGTTCTGCGTCAACGTCTACTGCAATCACGACTCCACCGTTCATAGTGACAGCGAGAGGTTGTGCTCCACCCATTCCTCCCAGACCCGCTGTTAGAGTGATCGTACCTTTTAGGGAGTTATTGAAATGTTTCTTCGCAAGTGCTGCGAACGTTTCATATGTCCCTTGAAGGATTCCCTGCGTCCCGATATAGATCCAGCTTCCAGCCGTCATTTGGCCGTACATCATGAGGCCTTTTTGATCGAGTTCGTGGAAGTGCTCCCAATTTGCCCATTTCGGTACCAGTACGGAATTTGATAAAAGGACTCTTGGAGCAGCTTTATGAGTTTTGAACACACCAACCGGCTTACCGGATTGAACAAGCATGGTTTCATCGTTTTCCAAGTTTCTGAGCGTGTGAACAATGGCGTCGAAGGACTCCCAGTTACGTGCCGCTTTCCCGATACCACCGTAAACGACCAATTCTTCCGGAATTTCCGCTACCTCAGGATCGAGATTGTTATAGAGCATGCGAAGGACCGCTTCCTGCTCCCATCCTTTACATTCAAGGTCCGTCCCTGTTTTGATTTGTACGATTCGTTTGTTTGCCTTAACCATTTGTCGTTTCCTCCTTTGTTTTGTTAGGTTTGATGAGTGTGCTTAACGAGATCTGTTGCAGCCACTGGTTGGCTTTTTCTATATCTTTCGAGAAGATCCGGTCCTTAGTAATGGAAGGAATGACCTTTCTCGCTGCTTCGTAAAATTGTCGTGTCTGGCTTGCCATGAGGTCCGTCCCTCGATGTTCTGCTGCCTGCAAGTTGCAGATAAGTTCGACGGCCAGGACTCTTCTTGAGTTCTGCAGGATTTGATAGGCGTGTCTCGATCCGATGGTTCCCATGCTGACATGGTCTTCCTGGTTGGCTGAAGACGGGATGGAATCGACGCTCGCTGGATGGGCGAGGGTTTTATTTTCCGAGACAAGTGATGCCGCACAGTATTGCATGATCATGGCACCGGATTGGAGCCCTGGTTGTGGACTCAGAAACGGTGGCAGGTCATTCAGCTGCGGATTCACGAGTCGTTCGATACGTCTTTCTGAGATATTGGCGAGCTCAGCTATGGCAATTTTCATAAAATCCATGGCGAAGGCGATCGGCTGTCCATGGAAGTTCCCGCCTGAAATGACTTTTTCTCCATCATCGAAAATCAGTGGATTATCGGTTGCGGCGTTCATTTCGATTTCCAGCTTTTCTTTTACATAGTCAAGTGCCTGCCAGGATGCCCCGTGAACTTGCGGGATGCATCGTAACGAGTATGCGTCCTGAACTCTGAGTTCTCCTTGCTGCGTTGTCAGCTTACTGTCTACCAGGTAATCCCGGATTCTTTTGGCCGTTGCGACCTGCTGAGGATAGCCCCTTACTAAATGAATATCTTCGTCGAAGGCATCCATGATTCCTCTAAGTCCTTCCAAGGTCAGACTTGCAATCATCTCGCTTTGGAAGGCAAGTTCCTCTGCTTCCAGGTAACCGATGACCCCCATTGCCGTCATCGCCTGCGTTCCATTGATGAGTGCCAAGCCTTCTTTCGCCTGAAGCTGGATAGGGAAGATGTTTTCTTTCGAAAGGACAGGGAGAGTTTGATGTACCTCTCCTTGATAGTGGACTTCTCCTTCTCCCATTAAAGCAAGTGCCAAGTGAGAAAGTGGTGCTAAGTCTCCGCTCGCTCCGAGTGAACCCTGCTGTGGGACCACTGGATGGATTCCTTTGTTCAAGAACTCCGCTAGCCTTTCGACGATCACTGGTCTAACACCAGAATAGCCTTTTAAAAGAGCGTTGCATCTCAGTAGGAGCATGGCACGTGAAACGTTCTCAGGAAACGGATCACCCACTCCACACGCATGGGAGTGAATCAGATTCAGCTGAAGCTCCTCCACATCATCCGCATCAATCAACACATCACTGAACTTCCCGAAGCCCGTATTAATCCCATAGACCACACGCTTCTCCTTCACAATCCTCTCAACCGCCTCACGACTCTTCCGTACCCGCTCCATACTAACCGGCGAAAGCTCCACCTGCTCCTTCCCATAAATAACCCTCTTCGCCTCATCCAAACTCAAACTACAACCCTTCAACTCCACCATTACAATCACCTCTTCATATTTTTAGGGACGGACCTCCATAAGCTGTACCTTCACAACCCCAATCTGGCCAAATCCCTCTAGATCGCTATTTTTGTTGTTTCGTTCTTTAACGCTTTAAACCACTCTGGGACGGACCTCCAAATCTGTATTGTCCACTCCCCAAAGAATCAAATTGACCCCAAAATTCCACACAAAAAGAGACCCGACCAAAGACAGACTTCTGCCGTTGGTCGAGCCTCCTTTTAACTAATATCTCTAGGCTCTAACTTATTTAAATATGATTGATTCCAAGTCCGATTGTCTCGTGCTCCAGCCCTTTTATAGGCGCACCAATCGTTCCATATAACGCTACTGCGATCCACTCGCCTTCTTCTTCACTCTCATACGGAGTGCCCCTTACAACCGAGAAGCGCAATCCAACTGTACGCAGGATCTCACCTAATTGCGTATGGCCGCGGGTCACACCCGTTAAAGCCTCCATGATGGCGTGGTATAAGGCATGCATTTCCCGGTACAAATCTTCCCGGACAAGATCACTTCGCTTCGCTGCTGTTTCAATCGCAGCCACGATTTTTTGACTGTCCATTGAGCCGATCTTCCCGGTGCAGTAACTCCAATTCAGTTCATTGAAATGACGATTCCATTCTTCTTCCTCTTTATCTACGAGGAGAAGAAGCATGGCATTCTTTCCGATACGAGTATGATCTGTCTTATCCAAGTGGCATTCGCACCTTACATGAAAATTCTAAAAATACTAATAACTACTTATATTGTATGGTCTGACCGGTAAGAGGTCAATGAAAAAAATGCTGATTTTAGAAACTTAGAGAGGTAGTTTGGTAGCGTGGTAAAGGGTTTTGCAGAGCTTCTCAGGTAGGGACATAGAAGGTGTTCGTTAGTATAAACGGTTGGAGAGCCGTCCCTCAAAAAAAGACGTACCTATTCAGATTAGGTTCGCCTCATTCCTCCTTTACTCTTCTTGTTTTTTACCTTTGCCCTTGAACACTTGGGGGTCGTTCATGAGATAGGTGACGGTTCCATCATCAGACTTCAGGCTAAGGTAGGACAGAATATCCTGTTTGTCTTCATTGGCAAGACGGTCATCCATAGGGTATAAAGATCGTATATTCAGTTGCTCCACTCCATCCCGCTTTTCGAGTACAACCTTACAATCCTTTGGTTCCTTGTCACCTATACGGACAAACTTAAATGGGATGGAATGGTTACGATCGATTGGAACGGCAAACAAGGTGGTAAACCCAACTGTTTCAAGTATCTTATCGGAATACATAATGCTTTCCAGTGCATGGGAAAATCCCGGTGGCTGATTCACAACGACTAACTTATTGTAATAATGCTGACCTTGAAAGACGACTAAATGTTTTTTCGATTTCTTGATGCTCCTCTTTGAAACATGAAAATCCTCAAACACCAATATAAAGTCTTTTTTCATACTTCCTCCTCCTCGATATAGGAATTTTTTCCTACAAAAGTGAATTTCGACATAAACATCTAATTCCCTCTAATTTTTTACAAAAATATTTTATTTTTTTACAATTTTAATTGTATTTTCGTCAAATTCCTTGTTTGGCTCTTCTTTCTCTATTTCCTTGTCTACATATTCTTTATAAAGCTTCACTTCTGAATCTGGAAAATATGCCAGGGTCCTCTCCTTTGAGAGAAGCGGGTTGTCGATGGAATGAACATATGAGGGGTAGCTGCTCCAGGGATAATACTCGGGGACGACGGTGAGTTTGGCTTTGACAGGATTCTGATGAATATATCTGCTGACCTTAATGAAATAGGCAGGGGTATCTATCTTGGTGGAGCCAAATCTTCCTTGAAAGACATGTCCGACATAATCATATTTTTTATTGAAATAAATCGCATAACGGGTATGAAGGATTCTGAAGATCTGTTGGAGTGGAACGTCGTGGGTTTCGATTAGAAGGTGAATGTGGTTGGACATTAAACAGTAAGCGTGGATTTTAAAAGGATATTTGTCTTTCGTGTCCTGCAGGTAGGATAAATACTTCTTTCGGTCTTCAATGTCATGAAACAAGTCTTGCTTCCGGTTCCCTCTCGCCGTCACATGATAAGTGGCTCCCGGACGCCAATCCCGAGGCGTTCGTACCATAACATCACTCCTTCTCATAAGTGAACTAAATTTCGTACAATAACCTATTCGACACAACTCCGCAAAATCCTCTTTTTTTGAGGGACGGACCTCTGAAAATTTACAAAAGGAGTTAGATCAGGCTGCTTGGCTTCAAGTTCTACTTTGGAGGGCCGTCCCTCAATCTTTATTCTTCTATTCTATCTATTAGTAGAAAATCTTTTCTGTTCGTTGCCTCGCTGGTAAAGCTGTTTTGAGAATAGTAGATCACAAGCTGTTTGCCGTTATTTTTAGTACTGAATACCAGTTTTGATTCTGACCTCAAAGGTATCCATTTAACCTTTCTCGTTAAACTGGGTTTCGAGCCTTCTATAACGCTAATCTTTCTCCCTTTGTTCTGATCTCCCATTCTATCTTCCACCTTTACCCCCAATTCGACAAAATTACAATTATATTTACATTTTAATACGTTTTCATGTAATTTTGTATACCTTTTTCAAATTTTCTATATTTGTAAGCAATAATAGTATTTCAAATCGTGTAATTTCCCGGTGATATCTATCAAAACCTTTATCTTGAAGAAAAAAGGGATAGTCGGTGATTAGAATGGACTTACACATAGAGTTGAAGCATTATCGGAATGACCTATTGGAGCTTACTCAGAGAGAAGCCGCCATTCGTTTAAATATCAATCAGAGTATAAACTATGAAAATGGCACAAGGGACATCCCGTATAAAATGCTCCTTACCTTTAAAGAAGTCTATAAAATCCCTACCCATGAAATGAATCGAATTATGTACGGCGGGGAAAGTGTCAGTCCTCGTAATAGTCACAATCCCATAATTCTAAGAGAAAACTTCGAAGACGAAGAAAATAGGGAAATCCTGAAGATCCTTCAAGATCACCCTAAATTCAAACGAACCCTATCCGCCCTCACCTACTTCACAGAAAAACGCAAAGAAAAATTCATCTCCCAGGTCAATCACCTTTACCAGACGATGAAGGATTGGTAGGACATTCCTTGAGGGACGGACCTCAAGGAACCTCAATAGAATTAAAAGAAATAGGCACATTAACATTATTATTCTATTAGTGGAGGTCCGTCCCTTAATATAAAAAGATATAAAACAAAAAGCGCTGAGATCCAGCTAAGGATTCTACAGCGCTTTTCGACTTTGATTTAAAGCATATCCAGTTTGCAGTTCCTGCTTTAGCCAATCAATCATTTTATCGGTATCCATATCGCCTTGCTGGCCCTTGTCATAAGCTTTCTGGATAACAGAGAGAACGTATTGTTCCTTGCTAACGATTCCTTTCAAAAAAGACAACCTCCTACAATATAAAACAGTTTCTATCACTTTATTACACTCTTAAAGGAAAGTTCAAACATCAATTACTAGATATATTACCATAATTATACAAGATTCAACAAAATATTTTTCGACAAAAAGAAATTTAAATAAGCTTTATGAACTATTAAAAATCAGAATATACATCCGATACTACGATGGTATGGGAAAAAATTAACTGACCCTAGAAAAATAGTACATACGTTGGTTAGTGTCTAACAGTTACAAGTTGGGTAAAGGGGGAAATTTATAATGGCATTTTTAACACCGGAAGAAGTAATGCGCAAGAAGAAAACGAAGAAAGCCTTTATGTATATTGGGTTCTTTATCATTACAATTCTACTTATCGCAGGAACAACTTACTTAACATATCAAGCATAAACTAACAAAAAGCGTCCATTCGACGCTTTTTTATTTTATTTCTCAATTCGTTCTACAATTTATGGAAAAGTTCGATGATTTTCGATAGAATAAGAGGTGTAATCTATTCAAGATGGAGGACAACATTTTATGCATAGAGAAGTAAGACTTTTCAGGGGTTTGAAACAGCCATCAATCTTCTTTTATCAACTCAATGAGATGGAGGAATTAAAAGGTTATAAGAAACGAGTCTTATTTCTCTTCTTATTATCCATTGTTATATTTGGTTTGATCTCGTCTTTCGGAATAGGAATGGACCCTTTGTCTAAAGACATGACGAAGCTATCCCCAACTGCATTCGAGTTGGAGAAGTTTTTATTTTTCTTAGGCAGGCTATTAGCCGGAATGCTTTATGCAGCCATTATTCTCTTTTTTTCATCACTCATTTTTTGGACCATCTCCAATGAAGGTGAGTACCGTAAACTGGTTATCACTCAAGGTCTGGTCTTAATCATTTTATTACTTGAAAAACTCACCTATATACCATTATCACTATTCTTTTCACTTGAATGGTACTCTTCACCGCTCTCTTTAGGAGTAATCACCCAATATGTTACATCAAAATCGTATGTTATTTATTTAATGGGAAGCTTCTCCCTTTTTAAAGTTTGGGTTTTCTACATTCAATATAAAGGCATCAAACAGTTAACCAATCAAAAAAACTGGATCATCTGGTTGGCAATTCTCTTAACCAATCTATTCTTTTGGTCTCTTAATGCATTATTGGCTTTCTTAAACATATCAACCCTAATTTAACTTTCTAAAGGCTGTGAACATGATGAATAGAAGAACCATTTTTTATAGCACCTTAACACTCTCTCTTTTATTTGTTGGTGCAAATACATACCTTATTGAAAAGGCGAACAGCAAGGTCGACCGCGAAGTCCGGCTAGCCACTTGGGAAATCAGCGGAAAAGACGATTTAGTTAAAGAACTTCCGAAACCAGGTGTCGTTACTCCTGAAGAAGAAAGCTACATCTATTTCAACGACGAATTTGGTTCCTTCAAGAAATTCCTCGTTAAAGAAGGTGACCAGGTAAAATCCGGAACGCCACTATATGAATACGAAGTAACCAATCAAACTCAGCAAAAAAGCGTTCTCGAATCAGAAGTGGAACAATTGGAAGATGAGATCGATAGTATTGAAGACAACATCGATGATTTGGAAAGTCTTGAATCGTCCCTTCCTTCAACTTCATCAGACGATAAAGAAATTCCAATTGATGCCAGTGCACTTCATTCGGAGTACGATATAAAAAAAGAAATCGCCGCTAAAGAATTGGAGATTGACCGTTTAGAGAATCAAATCGATAATCTTGAGCGCCAAATTTCTGATATCGAATCGTATGAAACAACGTTAACGGTTCAAAGCAGTGTCGACGGTACCATCAAGGACCTCTCCCATGCGATAGATAATCCATTGATTACGATTGCCTCACAGACCACCATTGTAACGACTGATCTTACTGAAAAGGAAATCGTTACCGTGGAAGAAAATATGAGCGCAATCGTTCAATCCGACATTGAGAAAAAGACTCAAAAAGGAATTGTGACCAGTGTTGCCACTCTTCCAAAAAACGATCCACACTTGCAAACAGATAGCATGTATCCTGTGGAAGTTAAGCTTCAGGATACTAAAAACAAACTTCTTCCCGGTCATCATGTTTTCCTTTCGATCATTACTGAGGAAGTAAAAGGGGCTTTCGTCGTGCCTGTCACTGCGATTGAAAAAGAAGGCCCTTCAAAATTCATCTGGATCCTCACTGAAAAAGGAACCGTTGAGCAAAGAAAAGTTGAAACAGGGCTCCTAGTAAACGGGCAGCAACAAATCAAGTCCGGTGTGAAGGTCGGGGAATACTACATTGTCTATCCCGGGGACATCCCTGCGCTAGAGAATGGTACTCCATTCATAACAGGCATTGATTGGGATAAAATCAAATTGCGTGAGTTGAAGAAAGTAGATCGTCCGACGGTTTTAGAAAATCTGCTGGTCGGAATACTGGAACGGAAATAATGGGAGTCGCATCTTAAACCGGAATGGTTTGGATGCGTCTTTTTTTTGACGATTTCTTGTGCAATGTAAACCACCTGTTTTAATCATTTTTCTATACATACTCCTTCCCAACCAACAAATACTATTGGTTAACCACTTCAGAAAAGGAGCGCTCACCATGAATACACTAAAACGCCTCATCATCCTAACCATCCTCCTCTCCCTCCTCGCCTTCTCCTTCCCCTCCACCTGCCTATTCGCAGCCCCAACCCCACCCAACAAAAATGTCATCCTCATGATCATGGACGGCACCAACTCCGACATCGTCACATTGTCGCGTTGGTACCGAGGGACGGACCTTCAACTGGATAAGATTCTGGTCGGCGGCGTCCGGACGTATTCTGCTCAGTCAGCGATTACCGATTCCGCTGCAGCCGGGTCGGCCATGGCCACCGGTTTGAAGACGAAAGCTGATTACATAGGTATGAACCCGGATGGACGTCCCGTTTTGACGGTCCTTGAAGGTGCCAAGTTTTCCGGCTACAAGACGGGCATCGTATCCACCTCCCCTGTCCAGCATGCCACTCCGGCTGCGTTCACAGCCCATGTCCTGAACCGTGATGAATTTGGAGATATCGGCGAACAACAGGTGTACCAGGGTCTCGACGTTATCTTAGGTGGAGGTGCCGCCTGGTTGAAGCCAAAATCAAAAGACCACATCAAAAATGATGACGGTATGCTTAAAACCAAGGAAGTCAGTCGCGAGGACGGAGAAAATCTCGTGAAGGTCATCGGCTCAGCCGGATACGATTTGGTTTTGAAGAGGGACGGACTTCTAAAAAGAATAGGCTCTTCTAAATTATGGGGTGCGTTTGCGGAAGAGGACATTGCCTATGAAATGGACAGGAAGACGTTAAAGCCTGATGAACCTTCACTTGCGGAGATGACTCGTGCGGCCATCCAGCGTCTTTCTCAAAGTGAGAAGGGGTTCTTCTTGATGGTCGAAGGCAGCAAGGTGGATTGGGCAGCTCACAAAAATGATCCTGTAGGAATGATCAGTGAGGTATTGAGCTTTGATGACGCCGTTGGAGAGGCTTTAGCATTCGCTCGTGAGGACGGTAATACGATGGTGGTAGCCGTGACTGATCACGGAAATAGCGGGCTGACACTGGGGAATCAGGGTACAAGCGGGGATTACAAAAATCAGCCTGTTGAAAAGTTTGTGGAGCCTTTGCGTAAAGCTGAGCTTACTGTTAAAGGCGCTGTTTCCCAACTTAAGGAGGACCGTTCAAATTTAAAAGAGGTTCTTTCAAACTATGGGTTGGGGAATTTGAGCAAGAAAGAATTCTGTGCGATGGAAGATGCATCTAAAAAAGTAGAGGATTTAGAGGATGAAATGGTGAAGCTGATGGCAAAGCGGGCTAATCTTGGCTTTACCACACATGGTCATACTGGTGAGGATGTCTTCTTATATGCGTATGGACCTGGTAAGCCTGTTGGTCTTATTGAAAATACCGATATTCCCAAAGTGATTTCTAAGTATCTTGGATTTTCATTAACTTCAGGTAAATTCGCTTCCTGGTACTTGGATGGTGTGAAATTTTATCGCAAAAGAGGTTTTAAGGTGAAGATCGAGGGACGGACCTCGAAAAATCCTGTGATGGTTGTGGAGCGTGGGGACGAAAAGCTGCGTTTTCCTGAAAATAAGGATTTTTATTGGAAAAATGGTGAAAAGGTGAGGCTGAAGAGTGTGAATGTGTTTGATGGGAAGACTTTTTATGTGCATGTGGAGGGTTAATGCGGTGAATAGAGCGGTTTTGAGCTGATTCTGGGCTGTTTATTTTCAAAATCGGGAGTTTTATTTTCAATATTGACGTTTTATTTTCAAATCTCAGGATTTATTTTCAAAAACGCACATTTTATTTTCAAAACCATCTCCATCGATCGGTTCCAGGCAGCTTTTTGTAGGTTTTTACTCAGTTATTATCGACTTTGAAGGTTTTATTATCGACTTGGGACCATATATTATCGACTTTTGAATTATATTATCGACCTTGGAGCATTTATTATCGACTTTGCCACTTATATTATCGACTTTCAAAATTTATGATCGATTCGCCTCCCATTCCACGCCTCACTACACCATTCGACAAACTCCTCCATCCTCTTCTCACCCTCTTCCACCACTTCCCCCGTCCCATGTTCCTTTTCCCCCTCCTTTTGCGTTATAATAAAAGAATGCGATTTTATAGATTGGAGAGGTTGGTTGATGTCGATTCGTATTCAGGAGTTGAAGGATAGGTTACTTCCCATGAGTCAGTCGATACAGGGTGAATTGGACCCAAATCAGGATGAGAGCAAGAATGTCGTGTCAAAGGGCCTTCTTTTGTTCCGTCAGAATCTGGTTTCGAACGTGAAGGTCCGGGATGAGGAAGTGACGGCCGAGGTACAGGATGTGACGCCTGTCACCCTTGAGCTGAATTTTTCGTTTCCCCTTTTAAGCAAGTGCTCATGTCCTCAGGATAAATGGTGCCGGCATCAAATGGCGACCTTTTTTATGCTATATAACAAGGTTGGACGGGTCAGTGAGTGGATCCAGAACTGGCGGAGTCAGTCGGCTCCCCCTAGTCAGGAAGCCCAGACACTGGATGATTTATTGAAGAAGCACAGCAGTACCGGTGCTCTAAAGAAAGCAAGCGATCTATTAAATGAACGTAAAACGCGAGGTAACACGCCTGAGGAATGGTGGCAATTCTTTAACTCCCTTCTGAAGCAGGAAGACTTAGAGTTACTTGAAAGACAGCCCTATTTGATGGATGTCCTCGTTCAGAATATAACGAAACGCTTCATGAAAGAAGCTCCATTCGAACGGGAATGGAAGCCTCTTTATCAGCTCTTTGCTACCTTTTATTTGTCGATTCACATCGATCTTTATTTACAAAAGAGGAATGTAGAGCTGAGTCGCGAACAGTACAGCATGTATGATTTTCTGTTAGGAGAAATGGAAGATGCGGTTGAAAAACTGTCGATTCATGCCATGCCATTCAGCTTCGATCCGTACATTGCTTTTTTGAAAAAGCAGACGGTCGAGATGAGTGACTCGGCAGAAAACAGTACGATGATGAAAGCCGAAGTGTACCGCTTCCTATGGTATTACTTGTTCAAACAGAAGTCGTGGCGCCGTGAAGAGGTTGCGCGTTTAGAAGAAAACAGCGCGCAGGATTCCACTTTTTACAACGTCGCAATCCTTCATCAATATTTACTCCTTGAAGATTTAAATAAGGCGAGTGAAGTGGTGGACGAACTGGGTACTGAGCTCGTCGCGTTCAGTGAATTCTGGCTGCGTAAATTTTTCGTAGGGAAACGTTACGAAGTGGGATTCTTCCTGGTCCGCAATATTTTATCCAGAATGCCGGACCACTTGGAAACCCTCGATTATTATGAAGCGACCCGATTCGTACGCTGGTTTGTGCGGATCCTGCCGATGGATTGGCTGATGGAAAAGGACAGCTCCCTTGTCAATGAACTTCTTCTATCCATGCTTCCGTACAGCTTCTTCTCGTACAATGAGTATCTTATCAGTGCGAAGGCTTATCGTGAATGGGTTGAGCTCCAAAAGTACATGAGCTACAGCATTCAGGAGATGGAAGGCATGGGCCTCCGCGATGTGACGAAGGAAGCGCCTGAGCTTGCCCTTCCGATCTATTACGCCGGGGTCATGGATGCTATCGATCAGAAGAATCGCGACAGCTACAAGCTGGCGGTTCGTTATATGAAAAAGATCCGGACGATTTATAAAAAAACGAAGAAAACCGACAAATGGGACGTCTATCTCCCCTACATTTTAGATAAATACAAGCGATTACGCGCGTTCCAAGAAGAGTGCAGAAAGGGTAAGTTAATCGATGCTTAAACTGTCTTCCGTAAAAATCAACGTCAACACAACTGAATATGAAGACCGTTTCTTCATCACTGCGGAAAACGACAAAGGTGAAATTCTGCCTCCAAAAGAATGGAAGGGTCAGCTGTTTCTTTGGCATGAAGAAAGTTACTACGGGACACTCCTTGAGGATTCCACAAACGGGATCGCAGTGACTCAATGGCAGCTTCTCACATTGCTTGCCGGTGAGCATTTCAGCAGCATGATCGAGTGGGACTGGGATGAGACCGGGCAGGCGTGCATTGCGATAGCCCCTGTGATCTACGAATCGGTGGAAGCCGGTCGCTGGCTTCCACGCTTCGAGGAATGGCAGGAAAAAGGGTTGCAGTTTCATATCCCCGATGAAGTCTGGTCGAATTTTAATGATGAGTTCTGGAAGGAAGAGCTTCCTGATGGAGGTCCGTCCCTCAAAAATCTTACCAAAAATTGGTTTCAAGGTGCATTGAATGAGGCGATGGCTTCGGGTGGATCGAGTGCGATGAAGCGGATTCAGAAGCTGAAGGAAAGTACGCTGACGTCTGAAGAGCTGGATGCGTATTTTGATGAGAAGCGTTGGAGTGAGTGGATTGCCGGTGAGGATGAAGAACTTCCGTTTTCGATCGGCCTGAGGATCTCTGAGCCTCTTGATGAGGATCAGTCCTGGGAGCTTGAGACGATTCTCAGAGACCGCAAGAAAACGAATCGCGTCATTTCACTGGCTGAAGACACAGTCCCTCCTTCCTGGAAAAAGCACCTGCCTGATGTATCTGAAGAACAGGAACGGTGGATGAAGATGATGCCAATCCTCCGTGACGTGGATGGGTCCCTCCGCACAGCTCTTGGTGAGCACGATGCCTGGGATTTCCTATCCGTATTAAGTGAGAAGCTCATCGATTTAGATATTGAAATTCTCCTGCCGTCATGGTGGGAAGCGATGAAAGATGCTCAGGTATTGGTAAAAGCAAAGCTGAAAAACACGGACACAAGCTATCGTAAATCCTTCGTTGGCCTCAATGCCATGCTTGATTTCGACTGGCGATTATCGATGAACGGAGTCAATCTGTCAGAGGATGACTTTAATCAACTCGTCGATAATCAGCGACGGTTAGTGAAAATTCGTGGTCAATGGATGAAGCTTGATCCCGCTATGATTAGAAGAATTCAACAGATGATGACGAAAGCGAAGCAGGAAGGGATTTCGATCCAGGATATGCTGGAGCAGGAGCTGGTTCCCCGGGATTCTGATGAATCGGATCTGGAGCAGGATGACGACGAGCATGATCCTTATAAATATGCCAAGATACAGCTGGAACTCAATCGATCTATGAAAAAGATGATTCATCAGCTGACAAATGTGTCCTCGATTCCTTTAACGGAAACACCTGACACGTTTATCGGCGAGCTTCGTCCTTATCAGCAGCTGGGAATGAGCTGGATGCTCTTTTTACGAAAATTCAGCTTTGGCGCTTGTCTGGCCGATGACATGGGACTCGGAAAAACGGTCCAGCTGATTACCTACCTGCAGCACGTAAAAGAAACCGAGATACCGGAAACACCTTCCCTCATCGTTGCCCCTACCTCCGTTCTCGGAAACTGGCAGCGGGAGTTGGAGAAATTTGCACCGGACTTGAAGGTCCACCTTCATTATGGACCGACCCGGACGAAAGGCGAACAATTTGCCAGGGAAATCAAAGGCGTCGATGTGGTTCTTACCTCATACGGCTTGTCACATATTGATTTTGACGAGTTATCAGAAGTGGTGTGGACTTCCATCTCTCTTGATGAAGCGCAAAACATCAAGAATGCCAATACAAAACAATCACGTGCCATCCGCAAACTCAGCGGTAAGCACCATATTGCGCTCACCGGGACCCCGATGGAAAATCGGTTGTCCGAACTGTGGTCGATCTTTGATTTCCTTAACCACGGGTACCTTGGTGGATTCACGCAGTATCAGAAAAACTATATTGCTCCGATTGAAAAAGATGAATCAGAAGAAAAAGTCAAAGAGCTTCAGGCAAAAATCAAGCCTTTCTTATTGCGTCGTACCAAGAAAGATCCCGAAGTGGAATTGAATCTGCCTGAAAAACTGGAACAGAAAGAATATTGTCACCTGACCACTGAGCAGGCGGCACTGTATGAGCAGCTGGTGAAGGACACTCTCGCGAAAATTGAAACATTGAGTGGATTTGAGCGCAAAGGATTAATCCTTCAAATGCTCAACCAACTGAAGCAGCTTTGCAACCACCCTGCTCTCTATTTAAAAGAACCGGATCCAAAATCGATTCTCTCCCGCTCTGAAAAAATGCAGAAGCTGAAGGACATCGTGGAAACCGCTCTGGAGTCTGGCGAAGCTTGCCTGATCTTCACCCAATATATTTCAATGGGGGAAATGATCCAGGAAGTGATGAAAGAAGAATTCAACGTCGATGTCCCATTCCTGAACGGAAGCATGGCCAAAGGAAAACGGGATGAACTCGTGGAGAAATTCCAAAATGGCGAGTTTCCAGTCTTCCTATTGTCACTGAAAGCCGGCGGAACCGGATTGAACCTGACCGCCGCCAACCACGTCGTCCACTACGATCGCTGGTGGAACCCAGCGGTAGAAAACCAGGCAACCGACCGTGCGTATCGGATCGGACAACAGCGATTCGTCCATGTTCATAAGCTGGTCTCTTCGGGTACCCTTGAGGAAAAAATCGATGCCATGCTGATGAAAAAGCAGGCATTGAACGATGAAATCATCCGCAGTGATCAATGGGTTACGGAATTGTCGGATCAGGATTTGGAATCGTTGTTGGTGTTGGAGTAGTTGTATGTGACCTCTTTCCTTTTGCGGGGAAGAGGTTTTTTGTAGGTGTGGTCTGAAATTAGTGGCTATTGGGGTTATTTAAAAGGATTTTGACAAATTAGGGTTAGGTTTGAATTCATTTTTTACAAATATAATTATATAAATGATTACGTTTAATCTGCCGATACCTTTTGTTGCGCCACTTCCGAGCAAACTTGTGCCACTTCTGGACTTTGTTGTGCCACTTTTAGCGTCTGTTGTGCCAATTCCCACAAAACTCGTGCCAAAATGTGAACAACCGGAATCATTAACATTCACCACGGGAGAAGATCTAATGCAACATCGCTCTCTTACCAATCAAAAAAACGCCGGCTCCCCAAAAGGAAACCGACTCAATATGAAGACAATAAGGGGAATTACTGCTTACGTTACTCACTGCTACACATGTATATTTCTAATGAGGCATATTTGAGGCATGTTGCGATGACCATTGGAATTTGAGACAGCTGCTTATTAGGTTGGTTGGATTGTTCGTATGGAAAGAATTCTGGGTGGAGTTTTTTTTATGACGAGGTTTTCAAAACTGGACTCGGGTATTCGTATCCTTGCTCAAGGGCTGTCACCCGTTGAGATAAATAGAAATTTTCGACGTTTGCTCTTGCTACTTTTTTGATGAGGTCTTCTGTTAACTTTTCCATTCTGTCAATTCTTTGTTCAAGATCTTGCAGTGTGGCCACAACTCCATCTCCCTTAAATAAATATTAAAACGGTAATTCGATTGGCTCTTTCTTGCTTGGCTCTGGTGCTTCTGCAGTTTCCCTTCTGCTGTCCATAAAGCGGACATTTTCAGCCACGACTTCGGTTACATACGTTCGTTTTCCTTGATCGTTATCAAAATAACGGGTTTGGATTCGACCGGTCACGCCAACGACAGATCCTTTCCGGCAGTATTTCTCCGTATTGTCTGCTGCCCGGTTCCATATGGTGCAGAGCACGAAGTCTGTCTCAATTTGGCCTTTTTGATTCTTGTAGTTACGATTCACAGCTATCGTAGCGTTAAGTATCGATTTTCCTTCCAATGTTTTTCTTGCTTCAGGATCTTTGGTCAGCCTTCCAACGAGGGTCACTTGGTTGATCAATTGTATTCTTTCCTCCTTTCTCTTAAGCTGCTTTCATCTTACAATCTTCTGTCTCATCTTGTAAAATCGTGAATTTCCGAAATTCGAGGCAAAAATGGCTTGAATTTCGGAAATTCCCCTAGGGAGATTTTACGTTTTTTACTCAAAAACGGGGCCAAAATCACAAAATTGCATCTTTCGTCCTTTTTTTTCATTGAGGAATTTGTTAGGGAAACAATTCCTACTATGATATAATTTTATAAAACCTTTAAATGGGAGATGTTCGTTCATGAAAACCTTTAAAGTTATTTCACTGCAAGTAGTGGAGAACGATGAACTGCGTGACTTTGAGATAGTGGACGGTCTGATTATTAATAAAGAGGATGGGCAAAGTACGTGGCTTGTCGAAACGTACTTGTCGAATAAATATATCGAGTTCTTTCAAGAGGCTCAGCAACGAAAGGAAGATTTGGAAATCCAGGTCGTGATTTCTAATAAGGCCAATGACCCGGCTGCGTTCATGACTACAATCCGTTGTATTAAAGAGATGGATGAGCATATCAGTATTATGTTTGAGGGGAAATTGAAAAAACAGAGGAATGAATATGCAGAATTACTCCTTGATGACTTAGTACAAAAAGGATATTCGGGCGAAGAGTTAATCCGTGAGTTCCGTGAGAAAATGGTATCGAAGCCAAGGATTCCGGCAACGGCAAAACCTAGCGTTTAATTGTACAAAATTATGTAATATTCATCTGTTTGATTATGATATAATTGTATTAATATTGTGGCTTCTTATATGAAGTTCTTAGGTAGGTGTTCCCTGTGATTGGAGAAAGAGTAAAGAAATACAGACAAGAAAAACGCATGTCCATGACAGAGCTTGCTGATAAAGCCGGTGTTGCAAAGTCATACTTGAGTTCAATAGAGCGTAACCTTCAACAAAACCCTTCTATCCAATTCCTTGAGAAAGTTTCAGCTGCTTTAGGGATTCCGATGGATGCTCTTTTACACGATCTACCAGATGATCAAAATATCGATCATGAGTGGCTTAAGATTGCAGAAGAAGCCATGGATTCTGGAATTACCAAGGAGCAGTTCAGGGAATTCATTGAATTTAACAAGTGGAAATTAGGCAATAAATAAAGTCTTGCGAGGGATTCGCAAGACTTTATTTATATTAAATCACTTTGTACTCGGCTTTTACGTCCTGGGGTCGCTTTTGTAAATACTCCCTAATCTGTTCCTTAGAAATACCTGCTTCTAAAGCTTGTCTGACCAAATCTACCCATTCTTGATCCAATACTTTGTTCCCCAATTTGTTTCCCCTCCTAAAATACACTAAACGTATTCCAGGCAATCCAGCCGCCGTCGTATTAATATGGAGCATCTAACTATCACTTAATCCAAGTATGTGTAAAAAATTATGTAAGTCTTACAGACGAGTGATATATACTATTAATACTGTAGACCTGTGACTTTGCGTCCCCACTTTTCAATGGGTTTGCCTTTTTCTGATCCTGTCTTTATCTTTGATATACCAATAGTACCACTTTTTGTTAATATTTTTTGTCTTTTCTGATATCTTTTTTACACTTTTTTCCTACAACAGCATACTTTTTCCGACAAATACTCTGTTAATTTTTAAATATAGAGAGGATTTTTGCTATTCTATAATATGATTCGTCGAAACTTCAAAAATACTTTTGACCCATCCCTTTTTTGTAAGCCTCTAATTTTTTTCTTAATGGAAGTATATTGCCAAGCCTTAGAGAAGATGCATAAAAAGGTGAATTTGTTAAATTATTTCCACATGAGGGGCATATCCAATCGCCTAATTCAGTGCTACTAAAAGAGGAACGTGTACATCTACTACATACTTTTTTATACATACAACACCCCTATTGAGTTTTTTGTTCATTATAGTGAACAAAATTAATTATATACCAATTAATAGGTAATTCAACTTTATTTTTCCATAAAACACACTGAAAATAAGTACTATCCTTGAAATATCTTTTAATTGCTTAAAATCCCTAACTTTATCGTTCTTAATAGAGAATTCCTGTTTTAACTCTAAAAAATAAAGCGCAGAAGCTTTTAGCCTCTGCGCTCAACTCTATTACTCGTCCTTCTTATCCTGATCCTGCATATCCTTATCATCTTCTACAGCATCTTCCTCAGGCGTGTTATTATCCTTCGCTGCATCTTTGTCGCCTTGCTCGTTTTTGTCCTCTGATTCAGGGTAATTTTCTTCACCCATGTCCCCGTTATTTTCGTTCATGCCATCATCTTCAGGCACTTCTTCTTCTGTTGGAGCCTCGTCTTCCGGAGGTGGCTCCTGATTTGCGTTACATCCTACAAGAAGCATGGCAGCAAGTGCTGAACCACCAAGAATGGATAATAATTTTTTGCTCATGATGTATTACTCCTTTCTAACGTGTATGTTAGTTAATGTAAGACCGTTACTTTGGTCTTTCGTTAGCATTCCCTGAAAATGAATTAATTTGCATTTTGAGAGAAATTTTTTGGGGAAATTGGATTTTGAGCAAGTGAAGAGTTGAAACCAAAAAAAATGGACCTGAAGTGAACGAATCACAACAAGCCCAGTTTGCACATTTTTATTGTTTATCTCCTAAAGCGAACATCATTTCTAATTCGCAGGCAACCTCACCATCAACCGTCGCCACGCCTTTTCCTTTACCGATCGGCCCTTTAAAACGGATCATTTCAACTTCAAGTCTCAGCTGGTCTCCCGGTTTCACTTGACGCTTGAAGCGACATTTATCAATGCCTGTGAAAAAAGCTAAACGCCCGCGGTTATCTTCCACTTTCAGCATGGCCACAGCACCGACCTGAGCAAGTGCCTCCACAATCAACACACCTGGCATTACAGGGTAATCAGGGAAATGCCCATTGAAGAATTCCTCATTCGCAGTAACATTCTTAATCCCAACCGCTTTCTTGCCATCTTCCACTTCAAGAATTCTATCCACCAACAAAAACGGATAACGATGGGGAACGATCTCTTTAATCTGATTAATATCAAGCATTCAAAATTCCTCCTACCAATATGTATGTACACCTTATTGTACAGAAATTGTGCGTGTAATAGCAACAGGAGAGGGACGGACCTTGAAAACATCTGACTTTGCTATGTAAACCCTTTTATATCAAGGTTTGTTGTTCAAAAGAGAACATACTCGAGGTCCGTCCCTCTCTAAACCCAATTGAAAAAGGATCGCCCCTTTACTAAGTGAGCAATCCTGCGTAGATTTTGGTTATATTTGATGATGACCGGCTGGCAAGTTTTCTTCTTCGAAAAGAGGGACGGACCTCGAATCAAAGCTCCATCGCAGCGAAACCCCTTTATATCAGGATTCATTGCAGAAAAGCTAAATATTCCGAGGTCCGTCCCTCAAAAAGTTATCAAGAAATTATTTCTTCATAACGATATCAATTATGTGCTGCCAGGTTTCTGCTTTGAAGACGTCGGCTGCTTTGCCGTCTCCGATGCCTGCGAAGCCAATGACGGCACCCAGTGCGAGACTTCCTGCAAGAAGGAGGATGAACAGAAGGATTCTGAGCCAAATTGGCAGCATGCGGACGCGTACCCAACGCGCAGGCTTGGATTCGTCCTTTTGCTTGGCTTTCTTTTCTGTTTTTACTGATTCTCTTGTCGTTTTTTCTTCTTGTAGTAGCTCTTTTTCACTCATAGCATTTAACTCCTTTTAGCGTATCCCATTTACAAGGCCCATCATTTGATCTGCAAGGGAGATCGAGCGGGACTGAAATTGGTATGATCGTTGGACATTCAGCATGTCCGTCATTTCTTTGCCGATATCAACGTTCGATCCCTCTAACGAGTTCTGGACCATTGAAATATCAGAGCGTGCTCCTCCAACGACATTCGTTACGACTTCATCTTCCGTAACCCCGAGTTCGTCAAGGTTCTCTGAAAAACCTAACAGATTACCGCCAAACTGCTGCAGAAATTGAGACTTTTCAACCGTGACGATACCTAAGTTGAATCGCTCTTCTACGCCGCCTGCATCCGTAACCGTCAGGATTCCATTACCCCCTAACTGGAAAGAAGACGCATCTTCTGAAAATGTAATATAGTTATCGTTCTCATCCAGGACCGGTAATCCGCTTCCGTTCACGAGCATCGCTTCCCCATTCCCGGTTGGACTGACAAAGAATGCTCCGTCTCTCGTATAGCGCACGGCACTTGAATTGTCATCCTGAGCAAGAACTTTAAAGAACTGCCCCACACCGGTTAAAGCAAAATCCAGCGAGCGACCCGTTGATTTCAAAGAACCCTGGTTCAGGATCAGTTGAGATTGTGAAAGCTTTGCGCCACTGCCTTCCCTTACTCCAAGAGGGGTAAGTCTGCCTGCTTCAAACTCTTCCACACGCTGATTGTTCACCTGTTGCACAAGCAGCTCTGAGAATGTCGCTTCCCGGCGCTTGTATCCATTTGTATCTGCGTTCGACAGATTGTGACCGATCATGTCCATTTGTTTCTGCAATTGACCCAATGTGTTGGTTGCTGTAATCATCGTTCGATTCATGACGTGTTCCCCCCTAATTATAAGGTATTCAGTGACGAAATTCATTTACAATCTTTAACTATCAGTTGACACGACCGATTTCGTTGGCTGCTTTTTCCATACTTCGATCATAGGCCTGGAGTACTTTCTGATTTGCTTCAAAGGATCTGTACGCTGATAACATATCCGTCATCGTACGGGATGCATCGACATTGGACCGTTCAAGGAAACCTTGCTTGGTGGTAAAAGAAACATTGGCTTCTTCATAGGCATCCGGAAGAGGCACATTTCCTTCTGTTGCAAATAGTCCGTCTCCCTGTTTCACAAGTCGGTTGGGGTCTTCTGAATAGCCTACTCCCAGAGTAGCGACAATATTTTCATCGACAAGAATCTGACCCTTCTCCCCAACAGTGAACTGGTCACTGTCTAATTGAATACGCTCGCCATTTTCATCCAGCATATAAAAACCACTGTTCGTCGTGAGAAATCCGTTTCCGTTCACAGTCAGGTTCCCATTTCGTGTATAGCGTGGATTTCCATCCGCACCTTCAACCGCCAGAAACACCGATCCATTAGCCGGCATCGACACGTCCAAGAGTGCAATGTCCAGGCTTCTTCCAGTCTCCTGAAGATCCCCCTGTAAAAATGAAGGGATTGTTTCCTGCATATACACGCCCGTATTAAGTGCCCCCACTTTCTGATTGAAAGGAAGGGAGATTGGTTTCTCCGTCGGAATCGACGTAGAATCCATCCGCTCCATGAGCATTTCCGGAAACGCCCGCATCGATGCCTGGTCCGCTTTAAAACCCGGTGTATTCGCATTCGATATATTATTCGTTAACATTTCAGTCTTGCGTTGCTGCGAAAGCATCCCTGATGCAACTGTATAAAATCCGCGAAACATATTTTCACCTCATAACTTTACCTTTTATATATCGGATGACTGGTGCACTATTTTTATAAAAGAAATTTATATAATGCTTCTTCTGGAAATTTTATCGATATTCTCAAGCATTAATCCTGTTCCAATCGCTACACAATCCATAGGGTTTTCAGCAATGAGAACCGGTACTTTCAGTTCTTCCGCAAGAAGGGTGTCCATTCCGTGAAGAAGCGCTCCCCCTCCTGTTAAAATAACACCGCGGTCAATGATATCCGCTGATAATTCAGGTGGAGTCTTTTCAAGGACATTTTTAGCAGCTTGTACGATCACGGCCACTGATTCACGAAGAGCCCCTTCGATTTCCGTTGATGTCACGGTAATCGTGCGTGGAAGACCGGACACCATGTCACGGCCACGGATGCTCATTTCTTTTCGATCTTCATCCAGGGTTTCAGAGAATACCGTCCCGATGTTCACCTTGATATCTTCCGCTGTACGCTCCCCGATCAGAAGCTTGTACTCTTTTTTAATATAGTTCAGGATTTCATGATCAAATTTATCACCAGCCATTTTGATGGACTGACTCGTCACGATGTCACCCATGGAAAGAACCGCAACATCCGTCGTTCCTCCACCGATGTCCACAACCATGTTTCCTGTTGGATTGAAAATATCCATTCCTGCACCGATTGCAGCGACTTTAGGCTCTTCTTCTAAATAAATCTTCTTCCCACCGCTCTTTTCAGCCGCTTCTCTGATCGCCTTTTGCTCGACACTCGTGATGTTCGTTGGGCAGCAAATCAAGATTCTTGGTTTAGAAAGAAACCCTTTTACATTCAATTTATTAATAAAATGCTTCAGCATTGCTTCTGTTACATCAAAGTCTGCGATGACCCCGTCTTTTAACGGACGAGTCGCCACAATATTTCCAGGAGTACGCCCAACCATACGACGGGCTTCCTCTCCTACAGCTAATACCTTACCTGTATTCTTATCCAAAGCCACAACCGATGGCTCATTCAAGACAATCCCTTTTCCTTTAACATGAATTAAAACATTAGCCGTACCAAGATCAATCCCAATATCTTTCGCGAACATCTTGTGTTTCTCCCTTCTTCTTCTACAAATTCATCATCATATTTCATCTATGGTTTCATCTTAATGTCATTACGTAAAAACGTTAAGTCAAAACTTTCACCTAATTAATTATTTTACCATAAATATGTCGAAGGGAGCTATTATTTGTCAAAAAAATGTATTGAGTTTGTTATTTAATTGGAAAAGTATAGGAATATCGGAGAGGGATGTTACAGGAGTGTTAAGGTTTGGTGAAGTTGGGTGGGATGAGTGGTTTTTGTAGCTGGTTCAGTATATGTATTCTTTTACCTGCTAAAATAATGTCACTATTATACTGTTGAACTTTGGAAGATTATTAACAGGTAAATTACATTGAACTTTTAACTGTTAAAAAAAGACGAAATTTCAACAGGCAAAATCACTTCATTCCAACATAAAACAAAAACACACCAAGCATGACCCATCTTTCTGGGGCTTGGCGTATTTTGGTTAGCTGTGGAGCTCTTCTTTTTTGTATTTCTGCTTCGTCGCTTCTCCACCTCGTAGGTGCCGGATAGATTTATGATAATCAAGTATTGTTTTGACTTCATTTGCGAGTTCTGGATTAATTTCTGGCAGTCGTTCTGTTAGATCTTTATGGACAGTACTTTTGGACACGCCAAACTCCTTCGCAATTACACGAACAGTTTTTTTCGTCTCCACGATATACTTACCAATCTTGATTGTTCTCTCTTTGATGTAATCGTGCACACCACTCGACCTCCCTAAATTGGATGTGAGAAGTGTGAAATGAGACTCGCATTCGCATCAATGAAATAGTATAGACCGCTTGCGTATAAAAACCCATGTGCAAGCGGCAGAAAGCCTTATTTAATTCACGGCAGCTTCCTGATGTTACAACATATAAACAAATATTCAGCTAATGATCAATGATATAACGACGATTCCTCACCTCAAACACTCTCTATTTTGATAGGTTTGTATCATTTTATTAGCTTGTGCCCACATATATGCACAAAAAGCACAATAAGGACAAGGTTTGAGGTGAATTTTCTGAAAAATCACTCTTAGGGACGGACCTTCACTTGGTTTTCGGAGGGCAAATCGTCCACGTGAATGTATCCGATGGGTGCCCTTTCACCCACTGCCCCGGCTGACCCGAACCAATTCCCCCCAGGTCTCCACCCTTCGATCTCTTAGCAGCTCCAATAATTCCACAAACAAATAAGCCGTCATAAGGGCATCGTTCAACGCCCGATGTCTCGGGTACAACCTGGTCCCGAACAACTGGGCATACCGCTCGAGATCTCTCATATCATATGAGGGCGAAAGATATCCGATTAGATTAAGCGTGTCCAGGCTCGGTGCCATCTGTAGATGAAGTCCGGCCCTCTTCAGTTCACTCTTCATCACGAGTTCGTCAAAGCTTACATAGTGCCCAACCAGACTATTCACGGTATTTCCTTCTAAAAAACCGAAGAAATCATCGATGGCATCCCTTGCTTCCGGCGCTTGTTCGACATCTTTTGACTGAATTCCCGTCAGCTGGATTATTTCCTGAGAAATGAGTCGATGAGGATTGGAAAATGTCTGAAATGTGATGTTTTCCTTTACCTCATACCCTTTTACTTTAACCGCCCCGATTTCAAGCAGCCGATCCTCCGCTCCGACGCGAAAACCTGTCGTCTCTGTATCAAAGACAACAAACGTAAGGTCCTCAATTTTACTGTTCAGAGGGACTGAATCATAGTGGAGCGGACATTGGATCTTTTTCTTTGAAAAAATGAAAACCTTCACATCCCTTCTACGTTAAGGAGTAATGAGATAACATCATTTGTTGAAATTCACGAATCGTTTTCACACTTCTGTATAGACTTTCTTTTTTAAGGGTGGAGAGTGAGGAGAGGTGTATCGTATCTCCCTGATCCTTCCGCTTCAAATCTATATATAGTTTCATTAATTCTTGGAATGCTTCGGATAATTCTTCTGCAAACTCCGACGAAATCGACCCTCTTTCTTTCAAATAATCCAGCTTCCCTCTAGTCGACCCTGAAGTATTACCATGAGCCACGTTCAAGATCTGCAGTGCATGATGAAAAGGAAACAGAATGTCTTTCTTGATGGAAACCGTTTTTCGGTCCAAGCCTAATATCAAACGGATGGAGGAGTGAAGGACAGGCACCGGCTTGGCTTTTTCCACTTGAGCCAGCCTTACCAATAATATTTTTGAGCTGCGCAACTGATCTTTTATCGCGTCTTCAAATGTTGAATGAAGTGCTTCATCCCCAAATAAAAAACGATATGAAAAGAAGTTTTGCACCTTCAATAAAGCCTCCTCTGACGAATGGACCGACCATTCTCTCAATCTTTCCTGCCAGGAACCCATACTCCCCGTCCACGGTTTCTGATTCGCCATCATTCCTCCGTCACAAAGACGCAGTCCTGTCTTTTCTAATTCAACGACGACTCGTTCAGCAAAATCACAGAAATATTCCCCCGCTTCTTTACAATGTTTTTCATAAACCAGGAAATGATCTTGATCGGTCAGCATAAACTGCTCTTTCCTCCCCGCTGAGCCCATGACATAAAAAGCATACGAGCAAGGGCTTTCCCGTCCTTCCCCAAGCAATTCTTCCTCCACCTGCCTTAAGATTCGCTGATAAATACGATCGAATAGCCCTGACATGAAATCGAGTATGTGATACACCGGAGCTTGTGCTTCCCAAAGGCTCGTAAGCATTGACTCTGCCATAGGTCTAACCTTTTCCAGGGGGAAATCCTTGTTCTCAAGCTTCCTAGCACTCGTCAGGGCCCCAATATGGTTCGCTTTCATTAAATCGTGGAGGGTGATGATGCCGACGATAGGTCCGTCCCTCTCCTCGCCCCCGACAACGGGCAGGTGTTTGATGGAGTGATCGATCATGGCGGCGAGAGCTTCGTACAGATAGGCCTGACGGGTGATGACGGTTGGGTTGGGGGTCATGGCCATGTTTACCGGTTTGGTGAGAGGGACGGACCTTGCAAGGCATCTGGAGACGAGGTCTCTCTCTGTCAGGATTCCTGCAATGCGATTGTTTTCCAGAATGATGACAGAGCTGACCCGATTTTCCCCCATGGCCCGGGCTGCATCCTCCAGGGAATCTTCACTCCTGACAGTAACGACTGATTTCTTCATCACATCACTTACCCGCTTCAGAATCGTCGTCCGCTCTTCAAGTCCGTGCGCCACTCCCACTTGCTGCGACAAGGAATAATAAACATCCTGAAGTCGTTTCGATGTTTCCTCCAATAAAAAATTCTTCAAATAAGGTTCATTCCAATAGTTTTGCAAACTAGTATATGGCACGAGGCAGAGCAGACAGTCCTCCTTCGCCTTGACCTCAACCGAGGAATATACACTCTCATCCATCGTTGTATTCAGTACAGAATACAGACTCGATAAGCCGACGATCCCGTCCTTCGAAATGATCTCGAGACTCTCTTCCTTTTCCTTTGTCACAACAACTTCTACTTCCCCCTCTACAACAAGATAGAGTCCCAGACGATGTTCAAAGCTTTTAAGAATGGTAGAGTGCCTTCCCACCTCAAGCCGCTTACACTCAGTAAAAAGGGAAAGAGCCGCACTACGCTCCATCCCCTTGAAAAAGGGATGAAGGAGTACAGCTTCTTGAAATGACCCGTCAGGCTTTGAAATCGACATCGTCGTTCACCCAAACTTCTCCGTCTTTGAAGGTCATTTGTTCTGGGTAACGGAGATCCATTACCTCTTCCTGAATCTTTTGAGAAGGTGCTTTCGTCATTAGTGACACGACGATATTGGCAATCGTTGCTGCCGCTGCCCCAAATACACCAGCTCCCGTATCAATGATGCCGAATAGGGTAACACCCGATCTTGCCAGGAAGATGTACGTGAGGGTTACCCCTAACCCTACAAGCATCCCTGCAATCACCCCTTGGGCATTAGAGCGCCTCCACCATACCCCGAGTAAGAGTGCCGGGAAGAACGTTCCAGATGCCAGTGCGAAGGCCCAGGCGACGATCTGGGTGATAACCCCTGGAGGATTAAGAGCCACGATCCCGGCGAGCACCGTCGCGATGACGATCGACCAACGGGCAACCGCCAGACGATTTTTCTCTGTCGCGTTCGGCTTGAATACACGATAGTAAATATCATGAGCAAAGGAGGAAGATATCGCGATCATCAACCCACCCGCTGTCGATAACGCCGCTGCCATGGCACCAGCCGCTACAAGACCGATGACGAACACTCCTAAATTCGCAATCTCCGGCGTGGCCATGACCACGATATCATTGGAAATGATGATTTCCTTCCACTGCAGGATTCCATCTCCATTGGCATCTGCGACCTGTAATTTCCCCGTATCCACCCAGGATTTCGTCCAGGAAGGCAAGTCACTGATTTGGCTGCCCGCTACCTTTGTCATTAAGATAAAGCGGGAGAATGCGGCATATGCAGGTGCGGATAAATAGAGAAGTCCGATGAAAAGAAGGGCCCATGCTCCTGACCAGCGAGCCGCTTTCATCGTAGAAACCGTATAGAATCGAACGATGACGTGTGGAAGCCCCGCGGTCCCTGCCATCAACGTAAACATGAGAGCCATGAACTGCCACTTCGTTCCGTTTGTAAAAGGCGCGAAGTATTCCGAGACCCCAAGCTCACGATCGAGCTCCCCGATTTTCCCTACCAGTTCCCCATAAGAAATCCAGGGTGCAGGGTTTCCGGTAATTTGTAACGACATGAAAATAACAGGAATTAAATAAGCGATAATAAGAACAACATACTGAGCAACCTGCGTCCACGTGATCCCCTTCATCCCACCGAAAGCTGCGTAGAAGGCGATGAGTACCACTCCGATCATCGTACCGACTTTGGCATCGATTTCGAACAAACGACCGATTACGACCCCTGAACCCGATAGCTGCCCGATGCTATACGTGAAACTGATAATGATCGTACAGATCGCGGCAATGACCCGGGCCGTGTGGCTGTTATATCGGTCCCCGATGAATTCCGGTACCGTATAGCGTCCATACTTCCTAAGCTGTGGAGCAAGTAAGAAGGTTAACAGCAAATATCCTCCCGTCCACCCCATGATGTAAGCAAGTCCATCATAGCCGAGGATCATGACGGTACCAGCCAGTCCAATGAATGATGCCGCGCTCATCCAGTCGGCCCCGATCGCCATCCCATTGAAGATCGGCGGTACGCCACGGCCTGCTACATAGAAGTCCGATGTCGCTTTCGCTTTGTTATAAACAGCAATTCCGATATATAACGCAAACGTCAACAGAATAATCGACGTTGATACTAAAAACTGAGTATCCATTTATCGTTTCCCCCTGCTCTGTTCTATATATTTGGTTGAAGCCGTTTAATGATCCAATGTCTTTCCGTAACTGATCTGTTCATTTTTACTTTCATCAATTCCATACTTCTTATCGATTCCATCGCTCACCTTCGCATTTACGTAGAGTAAGATGATGAAAATGACAATCGACCCCTGGGCACCCATGAAGTAGTGAAACGGAAAGCCATTGAACGTGATCGTTGACAGGCTTTCGGCAAACAGCACGACCCCAAAGGAAGAGACGAGCCAAATCACTAAATACATTGCCATATAACGGTTTTTTTCTTTAAAATACTGATCCGCTTTTGCTCTATCGATTTTCTTCATTTATGTAACCCCTTTTCAAGCTCATTATTTTAAACTGAAAATAAATTTCACGGTCTCAAAAAACGGAATCGGGACCATGGCGATTTGAAAAATAAAGTAAATGAATAAAGACAAGAATGGAATGGTTAAGAAGAAAGCCCGTTTCTTTCTTATTGCAAGAAAAATGCTTCCCCCTGTTATGAGTAAAATCGCGATGAAGTAAAGCAACGTTTCACCTCCTGATTATGGTCTCCTTAATCATACGACCTCCCGTTAATAAAGATTAAATTTTCTGAAATTTTATTCATGCCCTCATTATCTTTATTGGAAAAAGCCTGGTCAATAAAGAAAAAACGACAAATCTGCATGTGATCTTTCTCTTTATAAATAAATCATTTTACTAAAATAAAGATATTGAAAAATGGGTTTGCATTAGTAGAATAGATTGGTGTGGAAATGTTTTTCCAGTAAAATAATCCCTTTGTCGAATTTCCGAGGAAATTTTTTATATGGATAAGGCAACGAATGGAATATATCTAAAAACAAAAAAAACTGACCGGAAATCACCGGTCAGTCTTTCTTCATCTATATGATTATTCTTCGTCTTTTACGTCAGAGCCATTATCGGCTGCGTCGTCTTTTTGATCAGCATTTTCTTGTTTCGGCTTTTGCTCAGCTTCCGGTTTTTCTTCAGCTGCATCGTCAGCACCGTTTTCTTCTGTTGCTTTGTCTTCGCTAGCTTGATCTTCAGCTGCGTTTTCCTGTGCAGCTTCAGCATCCGGCTGTTCACCTGAAACCTTCTTGTCTTCTAATTGCGCTTCTTGAAGTGTTGCAAGGGACTTATTGAAGTACTCCAGTGGATTCACTGCTACATTTGCTTTGCGAATTTCAAAGTGTACGTGAACGCCAGCTTCTTCATTGAATAAGCTCTTACCTGCTTTAGCGATAGCTTGTCCTTGATCGACTACATCTCCAACCGCGACTTCAAAGTCTTTCACTGATTGATAACGAGTAACGATTCCTTTGCTGTGCTCGATTTCAATCGTGTTACCAAGTAGGGAATCTTCTTGAACCTTTGTAACTGTACCGCTCATGGCAGCCAGAACATCGAATTCTTTACCATCTTTAGAGATGTCGACTCCTTGGTTCGGATAATACATGTTACCATAAACGACTAGGGCTGCTTCCTGTTCTTCCGCTGATGCTTCAGTGTCGTAGAATTGTTTTTCAATCACTGTGTCCTCAGGGCTTGAAACAGGCATTACAAAGTTTTCCAATGAACGATTGACTTCTTCTGCAGGCTGGTTGAACTCATTGTCAGTAGGAACTCCATCATAGCTGTAATCCTTGGCTTTCTCGTTTACATCATTTCCTGCCTGGTACCACAGAATCCCCGTGATAATGATTGCTGCACTTGCTAAATAGATTGCTGGGTATGCCCAACGTCTTTTCAAAAAGTTTTGAGAAGGGTGTTTCTTTTCTTCCTCTCTCATTTTCATCACCTCTGCAATCATTCTGAACAGAATTCTGAAAATATATACACATTCGGAAAAAATTTTTTAATTCTTATCTTTCGACAAAGGGATGGAAAATATGTATGATTTTTAAAATAAGATGAAATTTTCTTTTTATGAAGCGCTTTTTGTATTTTCACAGAGACAGTAGTGGTTGATTTTCGCTACAGGCGCTCGCTTTCCGCGGGGCGTGAGTTGAGCCTCCTCGGGCTTTGCCCTGTGGGGTCTCAACTTTCCCGCTATTCCCGCAGGAGTCGAGCGCCTTCCGCTCCAATCAACTATCTTAGAATCGGTTTTTTCACAAGACCTATTAAAAATGACAATCTAAACATCTGATATAGCAAGTCTGTAATTCTTGATATATGATAACGAAATCACTGTCCTGCATGATACAATATTAAAAAACAGAAAGGACGAGCTGCATATGAATAAGTTACTTACGTATGTGCTGACAGCTGCGCCTTTTCTCTATATGATTCTTATTTGGATTATGTCCAGTAATCCGGATGATGCCGTCATTCGTTTTCCTGATAATCAGTTGGATCGTTTTTTTAAAGAATCTCTTCATTTGATCGAATTCGGTATTTTATATGGATTATTTGTCGTTGCTCTGTTGGCACATGGAAAGCTTCGATTCACTTTGAATTTTACCGCTGCGTTAATTGCGGTCTTTTATGGGTTTGTGGATGAGATTCATCAATCCTTTGTTCCGTATCGGTCGGCAACGATGATTGACGCTGCGAAGGATCTGATAGGTGTCACTGTCCTTTTTTGGATTGTGAACAGGACTTATTTTAAAAAGTCTGATCATCCATTAACGAGAAAGATGAAGACGTTTGAAGCCTATTTAAAAAAGGATTGAGTCTGGTCACCTTGACCTTATAGACTCAATCCTTTTTGTTATCTTTGTGCTGTTACTTTCTGCAGCAGTTTATCTGACTCTGTTATTTTGACGTCTTTATAGTAATGCGTGACGATGTCTTGATAATCCTTGCCTTCCTTCGCCATTCCGTTTGCGCCGTATTGGCTCATACCGACTCCGTGACCATATCCTTTCGTGGCGATGACGATATGATTATCCTTCAGGTACCAGGTAAAGTCTGAGGATCTCAGTTCTAACTTCTCTCTTATCTCACGGCCGGAGAATCCTTTACCGTTTATTTCAACACTTGCTACCCTTTTGCCTTCTGTTCTTGACGTGATCGTTCCTACCGAGCCATCCTTTGGCAGGGTTACGCCCAGTTTCTGCTCGAACTCTTTGATCGGGATAACCTTTTGATCTTCGAATCTAGGTGACGCCGAGTCCCAAGGGCTTTCGACACTTCTTAAATATGGATATTCATTCGGCCAATAAGCCTCAGAGTTTTCTGTGTAACCATTGCTCGTTGAGAAAAAGGCTGCCGTAATGGGCTTCCCATCATAGGTCAGCACCTGCCCCATCGTTTCAAGCACCGCATCGGATATTTTCTTGATCTTCCAATCATAGTCGGCACCCCAGAGGCCAGCAAGCTCCTTCTGGTTCTTATATACCTGATGAGAGACCGTATCCGTCACATCGGCACCCTTCGGAACAGTGGAGTCCTCAAGTAAAAGCTGATTCACAATATACGTCCGTGCAGCAAGTGCTTGAGCTTTTAACGCTTCCTTTTCAAAATCTGCAGGCATTTCACCAGCTACTACCCCTACTACATACTGCTCCAAAGGAAGTTTCTCGATCAGATCCTGGTTGGAGCGATAGACCGCTACCTCGACCGAGTTCGCCAGCTCTTCAACGGATGGCGTATCTTTTAGCTTTTCGTCTAAGTTTGCCGTTTCCTTTTCTGATGAAAATGGGAGCACGAGAAGAGTAGGTACAATAAAGATGATGCTGATAAAGATTGAGAAGATGATCAGTACTGGTTTCAAATGCTTCATGTTCGCGGCCTCCAATGAAAGATTAAATAGGAGAATGTCCTAGCACACTTCTCCACTCTCTTTCATATGTATGGTAGTGGACAAGCAATTATGAATCTTTTAAGAGTCATTTTTAGGGGTGGGATTGGTGAATTTGGAATAAGGAACGTAGTGTGTTGATGAGCCGATACATTTTTGAAAATAAAATCAGAAATTTAAAAATAAATGTGTCAGAATTGAAAATAAAAGTGAAATTTTGAAAACAAATACTCCATAATTGAAAATAAACGACGTTTTCATCGCATTTTCAACCTTTGCCTACACGTCTAAAGCTATTTCTCTACCTATTATGACGATATTACAAGATTGCCCATCGCAAATCCAGCGGTTTTTGCTGAAAATCCAGCCGCTTTCGATTAAAATCCGGCCACTTTCACGAAAAATCCAGCCGTTCCTGACAATAATCCAGCCGAAATCAACAATAATCCAGCCGTTTTACTTATTTTTCCAAAACCAACTGAGTTACAGATTGCTTCCGCACCCAGTCCGACTCCCAGCCCAAACAAAAAAAGCAAGCTCTTCTATAAAAGAAAAGCTCACCTTTTTATCTAATACTTACGCATCCTTAATCATGTCTTGCTCAGAAACAGGTGTTTCTTCCACTTCTTTCACACGCTCGATATCGGCACCAAGGCCTGCAAGCTTCTGATGGAAGTTCACATATCCACGATCTAAATGCTTCAGTTCTGTCACTCGAGTGTAACCATCTGCTACCAGTCCTGCGATCGAAAGAGCTGCTGCTGCACGTAAGTCCGTTGCAGCCACTTCTGCTCCTTGAAGAGGCGTTGGTCCGTTCATGATTACAGAGCGGCCTTCAATCTTAATGTCTGCTCCCATACGACGGAATTCTTCAGCATGCATGAAACGATTTTCGAATACTGTTTCAGTGATGACGCTTGTGCCGTCAGCTGCTAAAAGTAATGCCATCATTTGAGATTGCATATCTGTTGGGAAACCAGGATGAGGCATTGTTTTGATATCGACAGATTTTAATTTCTCCGGTCCGATGACACGAAGACCTTCTTCTTCATCGATGATCGTAACGCCCATTTCTTCCATCTTGGCAACTAATGAAGATAAGTGTTCTGGGATCGCACCTTTTACAAGGACATCACCTTGAGTGATGGCAGCAGCCACCATGAATGTTCCTGCTTCGATACGGTCTGGAATGATGCTGTGCTCGACACCGTATAGACGGTCCACACCTTCGATACGGATCGTTCCAGTACCTGCACCTACAACGCTTCCTCCCATTTTGTTCAGGAAGTTCGCTAAGTCGACGATTTCAGGCTCTTTTGCGACGTTTTCAAGGATGGTTGTTCCTTCTGCAAGAACGGCAGCCATCATAATGTTTTCTGTTGCCCCAACGCTTGGGAAGTCCAGATAAACCTTGGCACCTTTCAGTCTTCCGTCTACTTCAGCTTCGATGAAACCATTTCCTACCTTCACTTTTGCTCCCATTGCTTCGAAGCCTTTTAAGTGTTGGTCAATCGGTCTTGATCCAATCGCACATCCACCAGGTAGCGCAACACGTGCTTTACCTGTACGTCCAAGTAATGATCCCATAACAAGAACGGATGCACGCATTTTTCGAACATATTCGAACGGTGCTTCTACAAACAACTCTCTTGATGCATTCACGATGACTTCACCATGGTTAAACTCTACATCTGTATTTAAATGACGTAATACTTCGTTAATCGTATATACATCGGAGAGTGGTGGTACATTTTTAATGACACTTTTTCCTTCACTTGCTAATAATGTAGCAGCGATGACTGGTAAAACGGCATTCTTTGCTCCTTCAACTTGCACTGTACCGCTTAAACGCTGACCGCCGCGGACGATAATTTTTTCCAAGAGTATTCCCCTCCGCGTCCAATTTCTCTATATTAATATTCAATAATTAGGATGGGTGTGCCAATCACAAAGGTTGTCTTAGCGCCCATTCCGCTTTTCCGTAGACCTAGTTGTATATTCATATCATCATTTTTTGTTGGTATAGTCCGTGACATTTGTTCCGAGTAAGCTGAAATGGAATAAAAGTCTTCTTCTTTAAGTGATTCCAGTTCTTTTGCGTCTAATTTCGACATTAATTCGACAGCCTGATTCGACAAAACTTTCTCAAGCTTATCATTGAATTCGCCTTTTATACAAGAGAAAATCATAGGTTTAGTAGTGAAAATGATTTCCATATTTGGGATAAATTCCGTCTTGATATAATGCTTCGTCTTTTCTCCCAACGCTTTCTGATCTCCGCGCATTTCATACATACTATACGAAACGGACTGCTTGTTTGTGAGGGTATGCTGCAACTTAATGGTTTCTTCCCCGTGAGACGTCTGACGTTGTCCCACAACCATTACTTCTTCAGCTGATTTCTTCGTCACCCACTCAAAATCAGAAAATCTTTCTTGCATAGTAGTACTATATTTGGCAAACCCTTTATTCGTGAAGCTTTTTTTGTTTTCTCTTGCATATAGAGACCATTCAGTTATCCGACCTTGAGAATGTACAATGGCTTGGTCTAGCTTTTCAATGTCTAATAAATGATTGGCTTCGATAGTGTTGTTCCCATTAATAACAGGAAGAAAACCTAATCCAACAAAAAAGATTAAAATAATGTAAAGATACCGAGTCATTTTCCATTCCTCCCCTTACCTAAAAGTCTGTCCGAATAGGAGAAGAACATACTTGAAAATTGTCGTCATCTTTTTACAAATATTGAGTTGTCGGCAGGCTGTTACATGAAAGCGTTTCACATTGAAACTTTTTCACAAAGGAACGAGCACAAAATTAATCTTACTTAAAACAGGTCCTGATGAAAACATGCAAGAAGACCTATTTTTTGTCAGAAGCTCTACTTATTCAAAGAAAACAGGCAAGCTTTGAGACCACAGGTAGTAATCCAGTAAAAATCGGCTTACGGCCGAGCCGATTGCGATCGTTAGTAGGATATACAATAGTCTCCCTTGAGCGACTCGATTTTTCTTGAGGAGCTTGTCTAACTGGATGGATTGCAAAGACCAAAATGTGATCCCGAATACAAATAGATGCACGAGCATGCTGATCAGGGCCTGCTGGCCAAAGCTTTCTATCACTCTTCTCACTCCTAATAATCATTTCGACGCACAAAGTCCATTTTACCACATAATTCTGTAACGATATATGGAATTTACAAAATTTTTAGTTGAGTTAGGCTGTGGATATTTAACCAGTTGATTGTGGCATTTTCATTTGGACAAAGTAGATTTGGTACTTGTTTTTAAACCTTCCAGCAGAGGTCCGTCCCTCTATTCAAAAAAACCACCCTTCCACAAGGAAAGGGTGGTTTTGGTGTTTATATTAGAAGTTACGTTCGGAAACGTTAATTCTGTTCATGGCACGCTTCAGAGCGAGTTCGGCACGACGGAAGTCTACGTCGTCGCGTTGTGCCTGCATGCGATCTTCTGCGCGGCCTTTTGCTTCTTTAGCGCGTCGTACATCGATAGCTTCTGCTGTTTCAGCAGACTGTGCTAGAATTGTCACTTGTTCAGGACGTACTTCTAAGAATCCGCCACTGACAGCTACAAGCTCAGTGTTGCCACCTTTTTTCAGGCGAACCGCACCGATTTGTAGTGGAGCAACCATCGGAATGTGTCCAGGTAAGATTCCAAGCTCACCGCTTTGAGCTTTCGTGCTCACCATTTCCACTTCTGAATCGTACACTGGGCCATCGGGAGTGACAATATTGACTTTTAATGTCTTCATTTTCTTCCCTCCTGGTCCCTAATTATACCTCTACGCCCATTTCTTTAGCTGCTGCTAATACATCCTCAATCGGACCTACTAGACGGAACGCATCTTCAGGAATGTGATCGTATTTACCGTCAAGGATATCTTTGAATCCTTTAACAGTGTCTTTCACTTCAACGTAAGAACCTTTTTGTCCAGTGAACTGTTCTGCAACGTGGAAGTTTTGAGATAAGAAGAATTGTACACGACGAGCGCGGTGTACCGTCAGCTTATCATCATCAGAAAGCTCATCCATACCAAGGATCGCAATGATATCTTGAAGTTCTTTATAACGCTGTAATGTTTGTTGA
Organism: Rossellomorea sp. NRS-1567; assembly: GCF_050467885.1. Classification (NCBI taxonomy): domain Bacteria; kingdom Bacillati; phylum Bacillota; class Bacilli; order Caryophanales; family Bacillaceae; genus Rossellomorea; species Rossellomorea sp. NRS-1567. The sequence continues at coordinate 175,304 of NZ_JBITPL010000016.1, forward strand.
ACATTACGAGCGATGCTGTAGTGTTCTTCTCCTACGATTTCCGGAGAAAGAGCACGGGAAGTTGATGCCAATGGATCTACCGCAGGATAGATACCCATCTCAGAAAGCTTACGCTCAAGGTTCGTTGTTGCATCCAAGTGAGCGAAAGTTGTAGCAGGAGCCGGATCCGTGTAGTCATCGGCAGGTACATAGATCGCTTGGATTGATGTTACAGAACCTACGTTAGTTGACGTGATACGCTCTTGCAATTGACCCATTTCAGTAGCAAGTGTCGGCTGGTAACCAACGGCAGATGGCATACGGCCTAGTAGGGCAGAAACCTCTGAACCTGCTTGCGTGAAACGGAAGATGTTATCGATGAACAGAAGTACGTCTTGACCTTGCTCATCACGGAAGTATTCAGCCATTGTAAGACCCGTCAAGGCAACACGCATACGCGCACCTGGCGGCTCGTTCATTTGTCCGAATACCATCGCTGTTTTCTTGATAACGCCAGAGTCGCTCATCTCGTGGTAAAGGTCATTTCCTTCACGAGTACGCTCTCCAACACCGGCGAATACAGAGATACCTCCGTGCTCTTGAGCGATGTTGTTGATAAGCTCCTGGATTAATACGGTTTTACCAACACCGGCACCACCGAATAGACCGATCTTACCACCCTTGATGTAAGGAGCAAGTAAGTCTACTACTTTAATACCTGTTTCCAGAATCTCAACTTCTGTAGAAAGCTGATCAAATGTAGGTGCTTGTCTATGAATTGGATCACGACGGATACCTGCTGCAAGAGGCTCGTCTAAATCGATTGATTCACCTAGAACGTTGAATACACGACCTAATGTGATATCCCCTACTGGTACAGAGATTGGTGCTCCTGTATCAAGCACGTCAGCTCCACGTTGTAAACCATCTGTGGAAGCCATCGCGATTGTACGTACAGAATCATCACCTAGGTGAAGGGCAACCTCTAATGTAAGTTCAGCTCTATCTGCAATTTGGACCTTTAATGAGTTGTAGATATCAGGAAGTTGGCCATTAGCGAACTTGACATCGACAACTGGACCCATTACTTGAAGAACGTGTCCTTTGTTCATCTCTTTCCCTCCTAACTAGCTTTTGACGACAAAACTATGTTGTAATCCGGCACTGAACCGGAATGTCATTTCTATTCAAGTGCTGCTGCCCCGCCGACGATTTCCGTGATTTCTTGGGTAATCGCTGCTTGACGCGCACGGTTATAAGAAAGTGTAAGGCTGTTAATGATTTCTTTCGCATTGTCTGTTGCATTTCTCATTGCTGTCATACGGGCCGCGTGCTCACTGGCTTTACCATCAAGCAACGCACCGTAAATCAAGCTTTCAGCATATTGAGGGAGCAACACTTCCAAAATTTCTTCAGCATTAGGCTCAAACTCATAAGAAGTTAGTTTCGATGAAGAAGAATCAAGCTCCGTTAAAGGAAGAACCTTCTTCTCGGTAACATCTTGTTGAATGGCACTGACATAGTGGTTGTAGTACATGTAAAGCTCATCAAAAGCACCATCTGAGAACATGCTAACTGCCTTGTTGGCAATGTCTTTAATGTCTGCAAAGTTTGGCTGATCTGGTAGCCCTACAATACCTTCCACTACATTATCGCCTCGTTTTTGGAAGAAGTCCCTTCCAATACGACCTAACGCAATAATGGCGTATTCATCTTGAGAGCTGTGACGCTCTTTAATCGCATTACTTACAGCACGAATGACGCTCGAGTTATAAGCCCCCGCCAAACCGCGGTCAGATGTAATGACCAAGTAGCCGGTTTTTTTTACGGGGCGGGAGACTAGCATCGGATGCGTTACATCTGTGCTACCAAGGGAAATGGAAGTAACGACTTCCTGAATTTTCTCCATGTAAGGGACGAAGGCTTTCGCATTCGTTTCAGCACGGTTCAATTTAGAGGCAGAGACCATTTCCATTGCTTTCGTAATTTGACTGGTTTTCTTCGTAGATGTAATACGAGTTTTTATGTCGCGTAACGATGCCACTGGTTCTCACCACCCTTTTAAAATGTTAGTCATATTCACTAGAACCAACTAAATAATAGAATAATCAGCCGGTGTCATCAGAATGAACACCGACATCATATAAAATTACTCAGACTTTACAAATGTCTTCTTGAATTCGTTGATCGCAGCTTTCATTGCATCGTCTTCAGGAAGACCTTTTGTTGTGCGGATATGGTCTAACAGTTCTGTATGGTTGTGATCTAACCAGCTTAGGAATTCACCTTCGAAACGACGAATATCTGTTACTGGAATATCATCTAAATGACCTTTTGTTAATGAATAGAAGATCATAACTTGTTTTTCAACATTAAGTGGTTTGTTAAGATCCTGCTTCAGTACTTCAACAGTACGGGCTCCACGGTTCAGCTTCGCTTGTGTCGCTTTATCAAGATCTGATCCGAACTGAGCAAATGCTTCAAGTTCACGGTATGCGGCTAAGTCAAGACGCAGTGTACCGGAAACCTTCTTCATCGCTTTGATTTGTGCGGATCCACCAACACGTGATACGGAAAGACCTGCATTGATCGCCGGACGAACACCGGAGAAGAATAGGTCAGATTGTAAGAAAATCTGTCCGTCAGTGATGGAGATAACGTTTGTTGGAATGTAAGCGGAGATATCTCCTGCTTGTGTTTCAACGAATGGTAATGCTGTGATGGAACCTCCACCTTTTGCATCACTTAATTTCGCTGCACGCTCAAGTAAACGAGAGTGTAAGTAGAATACGTCACCAGGGAACGCTTCACGGCCTGGAGGACGACGTAATAATAATGAAAGCTCACGGTAAGCCGAAGCTTGCTTAGAAAGATCATCATATACAACAAGAACGTGCTTGCCGCTATGCATGAATTCTTCACCCATAGTGATACCAGCGTATGGTGCTAAGAATAGCATTGGAGCTGGTGAAGCAGCTGATGCCGTTACAACGATTGTGTAATCAAGGGCACCGTGCTTACGAAGCGTTTCAACTGCATTACGAACCGTTGATTCTTTTTGTCCAATCGCAACATAGATACAGATCATGTCTTGATCTTTTTGGTTTAGGATCGAATCGATCGCAACAGATGTTTTACCTGTTTGACGGTCTCCGATGATTAACTCACGTTGACCACGACCGATTGGAACTAGAGCGTCGATCGCTTTGATACCAGTTTGAAGTGGCTCGTGTACGGATTTACGATCCATAACACCAGGTGCTCCACCTTCAATTGGACGTGTTTTCGTTGTCGCAATTGGACCTAATCCATCAACTGGTTGTCCAAGTGAGTTTACAACACGACCTACTAATTCTTGTCCTACTGGAACTTCCATGATACGTCCAGTACGACGAACCTCATCGCCTTCACGAATGTCTTTAAATGGTCCGAGAATGATGATACCTACGTTGTTTTCCTCTAAGTTTTGCGCCATACCCATGACACCGTTAGAAAATTCAACTAGCTCTCCAGCCATGACATTGTCGAGGCCATGAGCACGAGCGATACCGTCACCGATTTGGATAACTGTACCTACATCGCTTACTTTCATCTCAGACTGATAGTTTTCAATTTGCTTTTTTATCAGCGCGCTGATTTCTTCCGCCTTGATGCTCATGAATTTCACCCCTCATTTATACGAAAGTTAACGAACAAGTTCACGCTCAAGACGATCCAACTTGCCAGCAAGTGTTCCGTCATAAATACGGTTGCCGATACGGACCTTAAGTCCCCCAAGTATGTTCTCGTCTATCACATTCTCAATTCTTAATGATTGTTTCCCAATTCTCTTAGCAAAAGAAGCTGAGATTGCTGTCTTCTCATCTTCTGTTAAAGCACGTACGGAGTACACCTTTGCTTCTGCGATTCCTCTAGCATCATTAGAAAGCTCGATAAATGCATCGACAACGCCCACTACCTGATCTTCACGATGACGATCAGTCATAAGAAGCAGTGTATTCAATACTGGTACTGAAACTAGAGAGAACGCTTCTTTCAACATGTCTTTCTTCTTATCCGTCGAAAACTTCGGATTTTCCAAAAGAATGCTTAATTCTTTATTTTGGATAAAAACGGATTTCACTGTGCGAAGCTCTTGTTCAATCGCTTCTAATTGATTGTGTTCTTTGGCAATTTCGAAAAGAGCTAACGCATAGCGTTTTGCGACTGTAGAGTAGCTCATCGCTCTTCTCCTGCCTCTTTAATATAATCATTGATCAGCTTCTGTTGATCTTGAACAGAAAGTTCTTTTTCAATCACTTTCGATGCAATCAGAACAGATAGTGAAGCAACCTGCTCGCGTAATGCTGCCATCGCTTGTTCTTTCTGCGTCTCGATTTCACGTTTCGCAGATTCCTTCAAGCGCTCAGATTCCTGACGAGCGGCAATGATGATTTGTTCACGTTGCTCATCGCCTTGCTTCTTAGAGTTCTCGATCATCGCTTGCGCTTCTTGACGAGCCTCTTTTAAAAGTTGACGCTGTTCTTCCAAGCTCTTATTTGCTTCTAGACGGCTTTGTTCAGCCGCTTCAATTTCGCCTGCAATGTGATTCTCACGCTCTTGCATGATGCCCATCAAAGGACCCCAGGCAAACTTCTTCAATAAGGCAAGAAGGATAAGGAACATTACAAGCTGGAATACGATATCTCCACCGTTGAAGCCACCAGCTCCAAGGACTAATGCGTTTGTAAGCACAAGGTTTCACTCCCTTCAAGAGTCAATGCCTTCCCTAAAGAAAGCTGTACAATAACGGCAAATGCCGTATCATTCATAGTCATATGTTCATAAGTACTAAACATAAAGGAATGGCGAAGGTTCTTATCGAATGATCTTCGCCATCTTGAACTTTAAACTGCTATTATTGACCCATTACGATGAATGCGATAACTACTGCGATGATAGGAATCGCCTCTACTAATGCAACCCCGATGAACATTGTAGTTTGAAGCATTCCACGAGCTTCCGGTTGACGAGCCATACCTTCTACCGTACGTGAAACAATAAGACCATTACCAATACCTGCACCTAGTGCTGCTAAACCGATTGCAATTGCTGCTGCTAAAAGACCCATTCTGAATTTCCTCCTTTAAATGTATGAAAAAATGTTTTGAGTAGTTTTGTTCAATTTTGAACAGGGTATATATTAATGGTCCAGGCTGACTTTGTGAGCCATATAAACCATCGTTAACATAACAAAAATAAATGATTGGATTGCGCCGACAAAGATTGAAAAAGCTTGCCATACAATCGTTGGGATAATGGCACCCAGTAATCCGGCTGCTCCCATGTGTGCGAGGCTTCCTACCAATAAAGTAAGCAGGATTTCCCCAGCGTAGATGTTACCGTAAAGACGAAGACCAAGCGTTAGTGTGTTGGCAAATTCTTCAATGATCTTCAGCGGGAATAAGAACGACATAGGTCTGAAGAAGTCTTTACCGTATTCACCGAAGCCTTTCATCTTGATTGCATAATAGTGCGTTAACACAACGATCATAACCGCCAGGGTCATAGTGATAACTGGATCCGCTGTTGGTGACTTCCACCATAATTCGTGGTCAATGACTACCGAGAACGGAAGTCCTAACATGTTCGAAACGAAAATGTACATGAGTAAAGTAAGTCCAAGGAGATGGAAACGACCACCTGTTTTCCAATCCATATTACTTTTCACGATATTTTTGACAAAGTCCATGACCCACTCCATAAAGTTTTGCACTCCTGTTGGTTTCATGGCCAGTCTACGAGTTGACAGAACGGCGATTAAGAAAACAACGGCACTTGCCACTGTGATCATCAGTACGTTCGCCAGGTTAAAAGTTAACCCTAGAAACTCGGCTGTAGGATTTTCATGATGCAATGAAATTCACCTCTCTTCCCCGCTATTTATGAGCTAAAAGCTGCTGAATAAAATAATCTATCATAATGACAAGGTAAATTGTCATTAATCCCATAATGACGCTCAGGAGATGAAAGTGCTCAGGGTATTCCGTTGCAATAATGACTGCAAAGGCCGCACCTGCCATCCTTGAGAAGGTTCCCAATGATCGAACCTTTTGACCAGATTCTACTGCATCACCGAATCGCACGGTTCTCCTCATGATCAGCCAGTGACTAAACAGACTGATGCCTGTCCCCAAAATAAGCCCAAGGAAAATAGACTGATAGGAAGTAAAACCCCAACCGAGGACGTAAAAGGAAAGGAGGAAAAATATGTACTTACGATGCCTGTTAAACAATTGCTGAAGTTCTGGCATACATTAATCTCCCGAATTGAAATGTTGGACTGTACGGAGCATGGTGTAGATTCCTGTTGCGAGCCCAAGGAGTAGTCCAATAATTAAGAAAAGTGGTGTGGTGCTCCATATTCCATCTAACCATCTCCCGCCGAAGATCCCTATTAAAATAGAACCAACTAGCTGGGAAAGAATAGCAGAATACAAGACCATCGATTGATACGGGCGCCGATCATTTTGACGCATTTTTCTCATCTCCACACATGTGATTTAGTGGAAAATCGTTTACACTGTACAAATGATGAAAAACCGTTTCCATACGGGTTCAACCCTTGTGAAAACCTTATCATTTAATACCCTTTGTAAGCATACAATAGGGTATTATCTATGTCAATGCGTTCAAGTTAAAAAGTTCACAACCTATCCACGCGTTTCCAGATTGTTCACATTTTTAACACATTTACTAGAAAAGCGGAGGGGGCTCGGCCTGGGGCGACAAGCATAAGGCGAGTCGACCGGAAAGGCGTTCTTTGCCTTTTTGGTCGGCTTGACTTATGACCTCGAGCCCCAAGACCCCGGAGCTGGACATGTCGAAAAGCGGAGCCGACTGGTCAGGCCCGACAAGAATATCCAAGGATTTCATCGAATGAAACTTACTACTCTTTCCATCGATTGCTCACTTTATTAACAAATCCATAGATTCTATCCTCACATGCCCCTCCATTATATAGAAAATCCTTTTTATGAGTAACCCTTGAATTTAATGTAAATACTTCCAACTAAATAACAGTAGGAATTATGTCGTAATATAAATAGAAAAGCCGGGTTATCAATTATAGATAATCCGGCTTTCCTGTTTTATTTCAAATTATTTCGTACCGTATAAACGATCTCCTGCGTCCCCTAAACCAGGAACGATATATCCTTTTTCATTCAGCTTCTCATCAAGAGCCGCGATGAAGATATCAACGTCAGGATGTGCTTCCTTGATAGCGTCCACTCCTTCAGGACAGGCAACGAGGCACATGAACTTGATGCTTACCGCGCCACGCTTCTTTAATGAGTTGATAGCTTCTACAGCAGATCCTCCTGTTGCAAGCATTGGATCAACGAGGATGAAGTCACGCTCTTCCACATCACTTGGAAGCTTTACGTAATACTCAATCGGTTTAAGAGTCTCCGGGTCACGATATAAACCAACATGTCCTACTTTTGCAGCCGGGATCAGTTTAAGAATTCCGTCGACCATTCCTAATCCTGCTCGCAGAATAGGAACAATCCCTAATTTTTTACCTGCAAGAGTCTTGGCCTTCGCGTTGCTTACTGGTGTTTCCACAGTAATATCCTCTAACGGTAAATCACGGGTGATTTCAAACGCCATCAATGTCGCTACTTCATCAACAAGCTCACGAAATTCCTTCGTACCTGTTTCTTTATCACGAATAAACGTTAATTTGTGTTGGATTAACGGATGATCAAATACATATACTTTGCCCATTCGACTCTCTCCTTTAAATTCGATTTTATGTAAAAATAGTTTGTCTACTTCCTTTACACCTCAGACTATTGTACATAAAAGACAATTTAAGAGCAACATGAGATGGGAAGTGTAATGGAATCGTTAGAATTGAGATGATGGGTGCGGGCAGACGAAGTGGAAGTAGGAGTGAATGGGATTGTTTTTTGGTTAATTATGTTAATCGGCCGGATTAATGCAAGAATCGGCTGGATTTTTTTGAAAAGCCACTGGATTCTCTGAAAAAACGGCTGGATTATTTCGAAAAATGGCCGGATTATCTCCAAAAATGGCCGGATTTTTTCGAGTAACGGCTGGATTCTACTCAAAATCACTTTAAAATCTGTAACTACATGATTGAAAATCTACTTCCCTACTAATTTCCCACCAAAAAAACCTCTCCACCAGGGAGGTCCGTTCCTGGCGAAGAGGTCATCATCTATTATCTTTCAGGATATAATTCAAATTTGCTCGTCAGGTCGATAACACGTTTGCGGGCTTCTTCCAGTTTCGCTTCGTCTTCATGGTTGTTAAGAGTCAACGCCATGATGGAAGCAATTTCATCCATATCTTCGAGCCCGAATCCTCTGGACGTAACAGCTGCTGTACCGATACGTACTCCACTTGTTACGAATGGACTTTCCGGATCGAATGGAATCGTGTTTTTGTTAACGGTAATCCCGATTTCATCAAGCACTTTCTCTGCGATTTTCCCAGTCAGTCCTAGTGAACGCAGGTCGATCAGTAATAGATGGTTATCAGATCCGCCTGATACAAGATTGATTCCTTCTTTTACAAGACCTTCACCTAAACGGTTCGCATTGTCGATGATGTTCTGCGCATAGTCTTTGAAAGAATCCTGCAACGCTTCACCGAAAGCAACAGCTTTAGCTGAGATCACGTGCATAAGCGGGCCACCTTGAATTCCTGGGAAAATAGACTTGTCTATTTTCTTTGCAAACTCTTCTCTGCATAGGATCATACCGCCACGAGGTCCGCGCAATGTTTTGTGAGTCGTTGTTGTCACGAAGTCTGCATAAGGAACTGGGTTCTGGTGAAGACCGGCTGCTACAAGACCAGCGATGTGAGCCATATCAACCATTAGGTATGCTCCCACTTCATCCGCGATTTCACGGAATTTAGCGAAATCGATCGCTCTTGGGTATGCACTTGCTCCCGCTACGATCAGCTTCGGCTTGTGCTCTAATGCTTTTTGTCTAACATCTTCGTAATTGATCAGGTGCTTCTCTTCGTCCACACCGTACTCTACGAAGTTATATTGAATTCCACTGAAGTTGACGGCACTTCCGTGAGTCAGATGTCCACCATGAGATAAGTTCATACCAAGAACCGTATCACCTTGTTCGAGGATCGTGAAGTAGACTGCCATATTGGCCTGTGCTCCTGAGTGAGGCTGAACGTTTACATGTTCTGCTCCAAATAGTTCCTTCGCACGATCACGAGCCAAATTCTCAGCTACGTCCACATGCTCACAGCCACCATAATAGCGACGACCTGGGTACCCTTCTGCATACTTATTTGTCAGAACGGAGCCTTGTGCTTCCATAACCGCTTCACTGACAAAGTTTTCAGATGCAATTAACTCGATTTTTGTTCGTTGACGCTCTAATTCATCTTGAATCGCTGCATAAATTTCCGGATCTTGCTTGGCAATCTTACTCATACATATCCCCCTTTAATTCATAGGCCCAACTGCTGCGCCTCTTTGATTCATTCACCCTCATTCTAACACGATTCAGCAAAACGCGAAATAAAAACCTCTAGTCAAAACGTAATGTTCGTGTTTAGAGCCTATTAGAGGGACGGACCTCGTGTGATGTTGTTCACAAACATCCTCACCGTTCTCCTTACACGCTCCCCAGAGTAGCACTATGACTATCATTGTCGAATGAAGGCGAACAAGTGCTGATAGTTTGTGATCCTCTATCCAATCGGTCAGTTTTGTCCCTCGCTGCCTTGTAACATAATCATATACTCCATGTCCCCCTTTATAGTTCGGAATTTACGCCCGGATTTAAGGCAACACCGAAATAAAGGTCCGTCCCTCAAATCAGAGGGACGGACCTTTAAACAGAGAATATTATTAGTACACAGCTCTGACTCCACCAATGAGTTTCGGTCTGGTTTTGGCCAGTGTGACGTGGGCTTCGCCGAGGCTTTTCTGTGAGACCCGGATCGGGACGGCAACGTGTTTAAGGTGCATGCCGATGAAGGTATCACCGATGTCGATGCCGGCATCGCCTTTGATATGCTCGACCATGACGGGATCTTCAAAGGAATGATACGCTTGGGTGGCCATGGCTCCTCCTGCTTTTCGCACAGGAATGACTGTGACTTCATCCAAGCCTTTTCTTTCAGCCACATCTCTTTCCAAAACGATGGCACGATTTAAGTGCTCGCAGCATTGAAAAGCAAGCGAGACACCTATTGAATCCGACCATCCTTTTAACTCTTCAAAAATCATTTCTGCTACTTCAATGGTTCCTGATGTTCCGATCCGCTCCCCCATCACTTCTGATGTCGAACAGCCTACAACAAACACTTGTCCCTTTTTCATCGGAACCTGCTTGCTGAATTCTTGCAGGATCGTTTGCAGTTCTTCCTTCATTTGAGCGATTTCCATGAAATCCACTCCCTATTGTTTGTCTTCGTATGCCGTGATTTTCCCTACACGGTTTGCATGACGGCCACCTTCAAATTCTGTCACCAGCCACGTTTGGGCGATTTCACGCGCTAGCCCGGGTCCAATCACACGTTCACCCATGGCTAACATATTGCTGTCATTGTGCTCACGGGTTGCTTTCGCACTGAACACATCATGTACAAGGGCGCAGCGGATCCCCTTGACCTTGTTAGCTGAAATGCTCATACCGATTCCCGTTCCACAAATCAGAATGCCACGATCGAATTCACCGCTGGCAACCTTTTCTGCAACAGGCACTGCATAGTCCGGATAGTCAACGGACGTTCCACACTCACAACCGAAATCCTCATATTCTAAGCCCAGATCTTCCAGTAGTGATTTTATTTCTTCCCTGATATTTACCCCACCGTGATCGGATGCAATTGCAATTTTCATAATTAATCCCACTCCCTATAGCCTTTGATACGTCTTATTTTGCCACACACTCATGATTATATAAAGTTTTTCGGATTCTTTTTGATAGAATGAGTCGAAAGCCAGACAACAACAAAAAAACGGACATAAGGTCCGTCCCTCATGTCCGTCTTTTTTATAGATGAAAACGCGTAATCGTACCCTTCAATGATTCTGCCTGCTCTTTCAGATTCAACGCAAGCTTCTCTACATCACCCATCACAGTCGCTTGTTCTTTTGTGGAGGCTGACACTTCCACCGCCCCCGCGGAGGTTTCTTCTGCGATGGCCGCAACTTCCTGTGATTGCTGGGAAGTCAATTGGATGCTGTTCATTTGCTGATCGACAAGAACGGATATATTTTGAACCGCATCAGCTACTTCATGGATCGTTTTCGTCATCGTTTCGATCATCTCATTGGTCTGAGTTCCTTTTTTCACTTCAGAATTTGCAGAGTCAACTTGAATCGTGATCTGTCCAACTACATTTCCAACCTCGGTCTGAATGTTCTTGATGAGGTCCGAAATTCCTTGGACTGCCTTGCCGCTTTCATCCGCCAGCTTGCGGACTTCCTCTGCTACAACTGCAAACCCCTTACCGTGCTCTCCTGCACGTGCTGCTTCAATGGAAGCATTTAAAGCGAGAAGATTGGTCTGGTTCGCGATATCCCCGACCAATTGAATGATCTGTTCCACTTTTTTCGCATTGTCTTCCAAGCGGCGGACGGCATCTAAAGAATCTTCATTTCCTCTTGCAAGTCGGCCGATGCCTTCTACCAGGGAATGAATGACCTCCTTGCTTCCTTGAAGCTCCGTCACCATATGCTTGGACATTTGTTCTGATGATTTGGAGTGATTCTGTACTTCCTGTGCGATCCGGATCACATCCTCCACCGATTCAGCCGTCGTTTGAATCGCCATGGCCGAGCTTTCAGCACCTGCTGAAATTTCTGTAATCGTTTTGGAAATGGAATCCGCTTGAGTGGAAGCAGATTCTGATGCTCTCGACAACTCGATCACATTCGAATTTGTTTTAGTAAAATTCTCGTCGATACTTGATACCATGTCGCGCAAGTTATGGAGCATGCGATTGAACCCCAATGCGAGTGACCGGATTTCATCATCTGACTTCGGCACCTCCACTTCCACAGCGATGTCCCCTTCAGCCGCTTTTAACGCAGCCTGTTCCAAACGCTGAAGTGGTTTGACGATGAATCCCGCTGCAAAAAAGGCAAGCACACCTGACCAGAACACTCCCATCCCCAGCGTCATGCTCGTAAATAAAAGCTCATTCATATCCGGTGCAAAAGTAGGTTTGATAAAATAAATAAAAAGTGCACTCGTGGAATACGTCACCACGGCAAGTAGCGTGATAAAGAAGACCAATTTCTTTCTAAGACCCGATTTGTAGCTTCTCTCTTTCCCCATTCTTTCTCTCTCCCTGTCTCAACCCAGCTTTTTAATTAACTCCTCAATCAATGAATCCAGCTCTCTGTATGTATGTCTATAGATGTCCACACTTCCCCCGTAAGGATCCGATACATCCAAATCTGCAGGATCTTCATGGACAAACTCTTTCAATGTGAAAATTTTGTCTGCCACATGTGGAAACTGATCCACAATTGCCCGCTTATGATTTGAAGTCATCGTGAAAATATAGGAAGCCCAATCCAGGTTCTCCCTTGAGAGCGAACTCGATTGGTGTCTATGTATTATATCGTTCTCTTTCAGCACTTCTTTAGTCTGAAATGAAGCATCACTTCCGTCCATGGCAAAAACGCCTGCAGATTTCACATCAAACCCCTCTGCACCCTTATGCTTCAAAACAGCCTCTGCCATAGGACTCCGGCACGTATTTCCCGTACAAACAAATAAAATATTCATCACGTCATCCTCCTTACACCCTATTATAAAATATTTTCCAACCCTCACCTAACTCATTCACTTAGAAATTGAAAAAAGTCCATCCAATGAGGGACGGACCTTGACCTCCAAAACTCATTACCTTCCTTTCACAACGGCAGCAGCAGCTTAATCCCAAACGCAAACAGAATACTTCCCCCAAGTGCCTCACTATACGTTCCGAGCACCCCTTGAAATTTTCGGCCTATCAATAAACCAGCCCATGTCAACACCGTTGCCGCTATCCCAAAGCAGAAAAGGGCAACCGCTGTCCTGGCACCGAAAATCCCGAGGGTCAATCCAACGGAAAAGCTGTCCAGGCTTACACTCAAAGCAAAGAGCACTAAACCAAATCCTACCGGGGAAATGAGCGTCGTCTCCTCTTCTTTAAAGCTGGACATGAACATTTGTATGCCTAATACAATCAAAAGGAGCCCGCCGGCATACCCCGCAAAGGCACCGAATGTTTCGGATAAAAATTTCCCCGTCATCATCCCGAGCATGGGCATCCAGACATGAAAGATCCCGACGACCAACCCTATATATAAGATTTGCTTTAATCTCAGCTGAAACATACCCATCCCGATTCCGATCGAAAAGGCATCCATCCCAAGAGCAAATGCCATTAACATCAAGGTAATCAGTTCTCCGATAATCGTTGTCATTTTTGTTTTTCCCCCTCCGGACATGCCTACAGAACAAATTTATGCATGTCCAAAGGGAAATAGAATGGTAAATCGGTTTGAAGATTGGGCATTATTGACTCACACAAAAAACCCCTACAGTTCTCTCAAACCACAGGGGTAACCATTATCCTTTTATCACCCTGTACCCGGCAGCTTTCTGAAGCCGGTTCATAATCGCCAGGCCGACCCCTTCTTCGGGAAACATTTCGGCGAAAATAATATCCACGTCCCTTTTATTAAAAGCACGCAGCGTATCATAGAGATTTCGAGCGACTGATGTCAGGTCCTCTCTCCGACCCATCGAGAGAATAACGTCTGCCTGGAAGTCATCCATGAATTCTTCCGTTGTTAACACACCCACTTTGAGACCCTCAGCTTTTTTGTCATCTACTAATTTCTGAAGATCTGCCCTCGTACCATCAACTAAATACACAGGAGCATCAGGGGCGTAGTGCGTATATTTCATGCCTGGGGATTTCGGAGCTCCCTTTCCTTCTTTTAAAGAGGGATCCACTTCCACTAAACCGACCACTTCTTCCAGCTGTTCCTTGGTGACTCCTCCGGGACGTAAAATGACAGGCCTTGGTCCCGTACAATCCACTACGGTCGACTCGACACCGACACCCGTTTCACCTCCGTCGACCACGCCTGCAATCCGGTCTTCCAGATCATCGATGACATGCTGAGCCGTTGTCGGACTTGGTTTTCCTGAGCGGTTCGCACTTGGTGCCGCAATCGGCAGTCCAGACGCTTCAATGATTGCCAGTGCTACTGGGTGATCAGGCACCCGGATCCCCACGGTCGGCAATCCCGCTGTTACTTTTTGAGAAAATACGTTTTCCTTATTTTTAAAAATTATCGTTAATGGACCCGGCCAAAAAGCATCGATGAGGTTCGCTGCATCAGACGGGACCTCTGCTACAAGTCCTTCCAGCTGATCTTTATTTGATATGTGGACAATCAGTGGATTATCCGATGGTCTTCCCTTCGCTTCGAAGATTTTCTCCACAGCCGTATCTGATTTCGCATTGGCACCCAGACCATAAACTGTCTCTGTCGGGAATGCCACCACCTCATTCTGTTGAAGAATCTTCGCTGCATCCACAATTTGTGGATAACTTTCATTGTTATCCACATCTCTTTCCACAATCCAATGTTTCATCATTTCCGTCATCCACCTTCTATTATCAACACTCATTTCTGTGTATAGATACAGAATTAACAAGCGTTCTAGAACTTTACTCTTTTGAAAGTATAAAAGAAACCCCACAAATTCTCAAGTATCGTCCACAAAACGAGAATGAAACTCTACAAACTGTGGATAAACCTGTGGATGGTGTGAATAATTCTGAAAAAAGAGATATTTACGTTAGAGATGGGGACTTCTCACATTTTGTCGAATGTTCCACATAAAAAAACTGAATCATTTCTCAATAGAAATGATTCAGTCTACTACCAGACTACTATCGTAAAATAATTTCTTCTAGTTGGAATTTGTCGAAACCCCTCAAATCTTCTTAAAGGTCAAGCCTCATCGTAATACAGTTATCCACAGTGGATAACTTTTGAGCGTGTACAAATTTCTCCAACTCATCCACAAAAGGCTCTTTTTCCTGTTGAAAACCTAGCAGGTCAAAGAAATTCAGCGACGCTTTTCGATTGGAGATCAAGTAAAGACGCGTAAGTTCTTTTTCTTTCGCCAATTTTAATATTTCTTGGAAAAGAGCAAACAATTCTTCACTTTCAAAAGATGAGGTCACAACGAGGGAGCGAAGAAGTCCAATCTTCTCTTGAACCTCAATTCCGAGAGTCCCGATTAACTGGTTGTCTGAGTCTTCAACTACTAAAAAGCAATCAATACTATTTTTAATGCCTTCTGTACTTAATCCTGCTTTCATTAAGAAGGCTACAACTTCATGGATATCTTCCTGTGTTGCTTGGCGAATCACTTTTAACATCACATTTCATCCTCCCTTTTCTATCATCCCCTAATGTTAGTGTATGAGGGGAAAAAGAGAATAGAACAAGTTGTTGTGAAAAATACTAGAACGCTAGATTTCCTTCGCACGTAAAAAGAGCTCCATCTCAGGTGGATGAAGCTCTACGTTCTACTTATTGAATAATCCTTTGAAAAAATCGACTACGAAGAATCGAACCTCTACTTCTTCCTCATCTCCGCCCTCAACATAGACTGGCTGTTCTTGTTGTTCTTGTGCTTCCGCCGTTTCCATCTCTTCTTTTACAGGAAGTTCTTCTTCCTGAGTCTCTTCTACTTCTGCTGTTTCTTCCGTAGCTGCCGCTTCCACTGTTTCCATCTCGACCTCTTTATAGGCAATAACATCGATTTCAGAAGTTTTTGTTTCTACTGATTTAGTACTTGAATCCACTTCTGAAGTTTCACTAACTACATCTTCTGGATCCACTTCAGTGACCTCATTCCCACTCGCTTCCACTTTCGTTTCAAACCCAGGGCTTCTTACCGCATTTCCAGTCGAGAAATCAAGGAAGCATAGAGGCGGATAAAGAACACACCACCAGTTCGCTCCTTCTCCTGCACCCAGAGTGATCAACACCGCTTCGTATTCGCCTGCCGGGTACAAATACTGACCGTATAATTTAGTAGGAAACTCCACTTTTCCAAAATCAATTTTCACCGATTGATCCAAGCCTTGCTCAGAGACAACCTCTTCTGCAATCTTCTGAAGCTGCGGTAGACCTGCTTTAATCACTGATTTCGCTTCATCCTGTGATGTAAGAGTCGCCACCCAATTCGTAATCTCTTTATTCACTTCATCACGAACCAGCCTTTTCACATTTTGGTCCTGCTCCAAATCACTATTTGCCAGAATCCGAAGTCGAATCGCTTCTTCCGGGATCACCATCGTCTCCTGAGCCGCCATTTCCTGCTTCGGTATATATAAACTTAGAATCGTTCCTAATGATAGAATCAAGATATACAATAAAACCGTATGTTTTGTTTTCATTTCCTCTCCCCCTCAGTAAAACAGTCTCGTCAAAAAGGGGAAATCTTAAACTAGTAAAATACATTTTTTAATTAGAGAGGAGAAAATCTGTTGGGAAATTCGGGGAAGCCTGATTTGAAAATAAAATCTGAAAGTCGATAATATATCCGTTAAAGTCGATAATAAATACCCCAAACTCGATAATATAATCGAAAAGTCGATAATAAGTGCCCTAATCTCGATAATATATCAAGTATCACACCCTCAAAGCTACCTCTCAAGCACTACTAGCTCTCCAAATACCTAACTAATCGAACAAAAACTTCATTTTCCACAAAAAAACACCCTCGATCACATCAATCGAGGGTCAACATTCCTATTTTCTCACACAAAACACCATACGATCTTTCCCATTAATATCATGGACGACTACTGTTTCCGCATCGGGGAAGGTCGCGCGCAACATATCGGCTACGATTTCTCCCTGACCCACGCCGACTTCGAAACCGATCAGGCAAGTTTCCTTCATGACGAGAGGCAATTCTTCCATAAAGCGTTTATACAGATCATAGCCATCTTCCCCGCCGAACAATGCGAGTTCAGGCTCATGTTCGATTACGACATCTGATAGGGTTTCGCGATCGGTGAGCGGTATATACGGAGGGTTGGATAAAAGTATATCCAGCTTCACTCTGTCTTCAATCAAGGGCTTTAACAGATCCCCTTCAAAAAAACGGACATCCGCACCGAGTCTCTCGCTATTCTCCCTGGCAACCGCCAGTGCTTCACTCGAAATATCGACGGCCATCATTTCAAGAGGGATCCGTTTTGACTCCAGTTTCAACGTAACGGCAATCGCCCCGCTGCCCGTTCCCACATCTGCAGCCTGCAAAAGGATGTCTGGCTCAAATAAATCCTTCATCTTCTCAAGACCATAGTAAATGAGCTCTTCCGTCTCCGGCCTCGGAATCAGTACATGCTCATTCACCAAAAACTCCCGACCATAAAACTCCTCAACCCCAATAATATGCTGTATCGGCACTCCACCAACATGCCGGTGAATCCCATCTTGGAATTCTTCCCACTTCTCCCCCGGGACGGACCTCCGCTGTTCAGCCAACAGTTGGGAACGGGACATCCCTACTAAATGCCGCAAATAGATTTCTCCCACATTTTCATCACGGCCATTTTCGACTAAAAAAGAAGAAGCCCATTTTAGGGCTTCAAATATAGTAACAGACGTCATTATTCTTCCAGTCTCTCAAGAAGTTTGGATTGATCCTCGATGATTAACGCATCGATGACTTCATCCATCTTTCCTTCAAGAATTTGGTCAAGCTTTTGAATCGTCAATCCGATACGGTGATCCGTTACGCGGTTTTGTGGGAAATTGTACGTACGGATACGTTCGGAACGGTCACCTGTACCAACGGCTGATTTACGGTTTGCATCGTATTCAGCTTGAACTTCACGTTGGAATTTATCGTAAACGCGGGCACGCAATACTTTCATTGCCTTCTCTTTGTTCTTGATCTGTGACTTTTCATCCTGACATGACACGACTACACCTGTCGGCATGTGAGTCAGACGGACAGCAGACATGGTTGTATTAACACTTTGTCCTCCCGGGCCACTGGATGCGAAGGTATCGACACGAATATCTTTGTCGTGAATATCCACCTCGACTTCTTCCGCTTCCGGCAAGCAGGCAACCGTTGCCGTCGACGTATGAATACGTCCGCCGGATTCTGTTTCAGGTACACGTTGCACACGGTGTGCCCCGTTTTCGTATTTCATTTTGGAGAATGCGCCATTTCCGTTAATCATAAAGATGATTTCTTTATATCCACCAACGCCAGTCGAGTTCGCTTCCATCACTTCGGTCTTCCAACCTTGTGATTCTGCATAGCGGCTGTACATACGGTATAAGTCACCGGCAAACAGGGCCGCTTCATCTCCACCTGCAGCACCACGGACCTCCATGATTACGTTCTTATCATCGTTCGGGTCTTTCGGGATCAATAATATTTTCAGACGGGCTTCCAATGCTTCGATTTGTTCTTCAAGCTCGGAAACCTCTTCTTTCACCATTTCACGCATATCAGCATCAAGCTTATCGTCCAGCATTGCCTTAGCGTCTTTAAACTGCCCAGTAAGTTCTTTATATTCTCGATATGCTTCTACCGTTGCTTGGATGTCTGATTGCTCTTTTGAATAATCTCTTAGCTTCTTTGGGTCATTCACAATTTCTGGATCACTCAATAGTTCATTTAACTTATCATAGCGATCTTCCACTGCTTGTAAACGATCGAACACAGCTATTCACCTCAATTTTAGTCCATAACAGTCTAATTATATTATACGGTGTATGTAAACACAAGGAAGATCGGGAATAAACAGAAGGCATAAACGGGTGGATTTTATGTAGAAGGCAAGCAGATCAGTATCCAAACCTGCTTGCACTTTTTTTATCTTTCGGTGATTTTCACATTTATATCGTATTTTGGAATGGCTTTCTCCAGTCTCTCTTTTAACATCGCTTCTTCTTTATCCGTCTCAGCCATACTCATTTCATTTTGGGTATGGGCCGTCACCCACATTTGTTCGCCATTGATCCACACTTCATCTGGTTCAAAGTTGGAATACTCCTTCACAACCTCACGTGCTTTGTCTTCATACACACCAGTTGTCGTCGATGTTGTGCCTGGTGAGTTCGTCAGGTTTGGAAAGTTCGGGTTTTCATTTGTCGTGTTTCGGACGATTTTATCTTGACGATCATTTCGATCATCTTTTCGATTATCAATGAATCGTGTCCCATTTTGATCCTCGTGCCTACCGAATTCGGATTCTTGATTCACTCCACACGCGGTGATTAAAATGAAGAATACCGTAAAGGATAAAACTAATACTAGTTTTTTCATGCTTTTACACCTCCTGTTTTTAGGATTTCCCACAGGAAAGTGCTTATGCACATAAAAGCGGAGACAAGTGTAAGGAGAGCCAGAAGAGAAGCTTTGTTCAATTTTCTTTACATCCTGAACTTCAATTAAAAAAACAAAGCCACAAACCCATGACTTTGTTTTTTAATCATTATTTATACTTCCTTCACCATATCAGGTGTAACGCTCATTCCAGTCGGAACTTCATGGTGATGACGGCATCTTGGCTCATAAGCTTCAGACGCACCCACCAGGATGACGGGATCATCGTAGCAAGCTGGTTCGCCATTGATTAATCGTTGTGTTCGACTAGCAGGAGAGCCGCATACTGCACAAACGGCTTGAAGTTTTGTCACTTGCTCGGCAATGGACAATAAGTCCGGCATCGGACCGAATGGTTCTCCGCGGAAATCCTGATCAAGTCCTGCGAGGATGACACGGTATCCACTGTTTGCTAATTTTTGGACGACCTCTACAATGCCTTCGTCAAAAAATTGAACCTCATCAATAGCAATGACATCCACCTCTGGATTCAGGTCATCAAGGATCACATGTGAACCCTCGACTGCTTTGGCGATGACAGAGGTACCATTATGAGATACAACCGACTCATCACTATAGCGATTATCTAGTTTTGGCTTATACACTGCAATTTCCTGTTTAGCAAATTGAGTGCGTCTTACCCGGCGGATCAGTTCCTCGGATTTCCCTGAGAACATGCTGCCGCAAATGACTTCTACCCAACCCGTTTGTTTCATGACATACACGAAAGCGCCTCTCCTTCCTTTTGCAATATTCTATAATTAAACAGCCTGACTGTTAGTAAAAACGGACTACTCTTTAGTATAAAGCATTCCTTTATGTACGGGAAAAATGCTCAAGTTTCAGTAATTTGGCAGAAAAAAAGAGGCACAGCTCAATTGGAACTGCCTCTATTTCTTCAACCATTTGCTTTAAAGAGAATAAAAAACAGGCAAGCATGAAGATCCTTGCCTGTTTTTCTAATAGAAGAGAAGTGCCAATCTCATATATTTATGCCTTACGCACAAAGAAATTCGATATGACCTTCTGACTCTTCATTATTGTTGTTGATTTTTAAGACCGTATTTTTTGTTGAAACGGTCAACACGTCCACCAGCGTCAGCGAATTTCTGACGTCCTGTGTAGAATGGATGGCATTCAGAACATACCTCAACGCGCATTTCTTCCGCTACAGAACCAGTTTCAAATTCGTTACCGCAAGCACAGCTAACTTTGATCGTGTTGTACTTAGGATGAATTCCTGATTTCATTTCTTTCATCTCCTTCCGCCCTGAATCATCTGAGACAGAGTAATTTATTACGAAGATATATGTGATATGAGCATAAGCATGAGAGTTATAGCCAGCCCCTTACCACATCCATTTTTTAAAACACATTGACACTATTATAACAAGGACAAGTGATATTTGCAACCTGTAAAATTGGTCGTTACAGACATAGCACCAATCATTCGAATACTAGATTAACGCTTCTTTGACTCTTCTGTCAACACATTGAAAAACTCTTCATTCGTCTTCGATTGCTTCAGCTTGCGCATAAGCTTCTCAGCGAAATCAGGCTGATCGGACATCGCTTTGCGAATCGCCCACAGCTTTTCAAGATGATCCGGTTTAATGAGAAGTTCTTCTCGACGAGTTCCGGAACGACGGATGTCGATGGCCGGGAAGATTCGTCTCTCAGCAAGAGAACGATCAAGATGAAGCTCTAAGTTCCCTGTTCCTTTGAACTCTTCATAAATGACATCGTCCATACGGGACCCTGTATCCACTAACGCTGTCGCGAGAACCGTCAAGCTTCCGCCTTCTTCAATGTTACGTGCAGCACCAAAGAATCGTTTCGGGCGATGGAACGCAGCCGGATCAATACCACCGGAAAGAGTTCGTCCACTTGGCGGGATGACCAGGTTATAAGCACGGGCCAAACGAGTGATACTATCCATCAGGATAATGACATCACGCTTGTGCTCCACTAAACGCATGGCGCGCTCAAGAACGAGTTCTGCCACTTTGATATGATTTTCCGGCACTTCATCGAATGTTGAGCTTACGACTTCTGCTTCGACCGAACGTTCGATATCCGTTACTTCCTCTGGACGCTCATCGATCAGAAGAATGATTAATTCCGCTTCAGGATGATTCGTTGTGATCGAGTTCGCGATTTCTTTGATCAGCATCGTCTTACCAGCTTTAGGTGGTGCTACGACCAATCCACGTTGTCCAAAACCGACAGGCGCTATAAGATCCATGATACGCGTGGAGATTTTGTTTGGTGTTGTTTCAAGTTTCATTTGACGGTCAGGATATAAAGGCGTCAAACCTGGGAAATGGACACGTTCTTTCGCAGATTCAGGCTCTTCTCCATTGACCATTTCAACATGAAGCAGTCCGAAATAACGCTCGTTTTCCTTCGGAGGGCGCACTTTTCCCGATACCTTATCCCCGTTACGAAGGTCGAAACGGCGGATTTGTGACGCAGAAATATAAATATCCTCAGAGCTTGGAGAATAGTTGATCGGTCGTAAGAAACCGAATCCTTCTGATTGGATGATTTCAAGAACACCTTCCATAAAGAAGAAGCCTTCTTGTTCTGCACGAACTTTAAGGATAGCGAAAATCAATTCTTTTTTTGTTAATTTACTATAATAAGAAACTTTGTATTGTTTGGCTAGCTCGTAAAGCTCTTTAAGCTTCATATTTTCTAAGCTAGAGATTGTTAACTCTTCCATCATGACACCACGCTTTATTAATTTGTCCTACCTAAAATATTTAAAAAGAAGGGTAGATTTTTCTAAAAATGAAGAAATATGTTGAAGCATAAACTAATAGAAAAAATGCTGAAGATAAAACCTTATCTATTGTAACCATACTTTTAATTAAGAATCAATGACTGGGTAAAAAAAGGAAGGTAATTTTGTAGATAGGCAGCATTTTTTCACCTATGAAGAAAAAAAGTGAGTGATAAGAGTGGTCATGGGCAGAAATGGTAAGACACTCTGCCCATCCCTCATCTCTTATTAAGAAGAGTTGGTTTCTCTCTCAGTGTTACTTATATCTTTTTATTATCTCATGACCAGGTTTGGTTTTTTCTGAAGACTGTGGCGGCCGTCTATGAAGCGAACGGTACCAGATTTGGCACGCATAACCACAGAATGAGTCAAGCCGTATGTCCCTTTAAGCTGAACACCTCTTAACAGTTCGCCGTCCGTGACACCTGTTGCCGCAAAGATCGCATCGTCACCGCATACGAGGTCTTCCATTCGAAGGATCTTGTCCACATCCAGCCCCATGCTGATACAGCGTTGCAGTTCGGCATCGTTCTGTGGTAAAAGCTTTCCTTGAATTTCTCCACCTAAGCATTTCAACGCTACGGCAGCGAGTACTCCCTCTGGAGCGCCACCGGATCCGAATAAGATATCGACACCCGTATGATCGAATGCCGTGTTCATAGCTCCTGCTACGTCACCATCATTGATCAGTTTGATACGAGCCCCAGCTTCTCTCAGCTGTTGGATGATATGCTCATGACGAGGACGATTTAAGACCGTTGCCACTACGTCTTCGATATCCTTATTCTTTGCTTTCGCAACGGCTTTCAGATTATCGATAACAGAAGCGTTGATATCGATTTCCCCGACCGCTTCTGGTCCTACTGCGATTTTATCCATATACATATCCGGTGCGTTCAGTAGGTTTCCGTGGTCTGCCACCGCGAGTACCGCCAGTGCATTCCAGCCTCCGGAAGCAACGATATTCGTTCCTTCCAACGGATCGACGGCCACATCTACACGTGGACCATAGCCTGTCCCTAGTTTCTCACCGATATAAAGCATTGGAGCTTCATCCATTTCACCTTCACCGATTACAACTGTTCCCTTCATCGGTACTGTATCGAATACATCGCGCATGGCAGAGGTTGCAGCATCATCTGCTTCATCCTTCTTACCGCGACCCATCCAGCGGGCCGATGCAAGGGCAGCCCCTTCTGTTACTCGAACAAGCTCCATTGATAAACTTCTTTCCATGTATATAGCCTCCCGTAATCCCTTTTGTTTTACAATTTTCTTTAATTGTATAACATATTAACAGATTTATTGTAACACATTGAAACGATTAGAGAGACTTTTTTTCGAAAAAAGTAGGACACAATGGTTCATTCAGGTAGAAAAGAACTGGTCATATTGGAAATATTTAAGTTTATCCATAAAAAGCGAGTAGTGGTTGATTTCCGCTCCAGGTGCTCGCTTTCCGCGGGGCGTGAGTTGAGCCTCCTCGGGCTTTGCCCTGCGGGGTCTCAACTTTCCCGCTATTCCCCCAGGAGTCGAGCACCTTCCGCTCCAATCAACTTAGTTTTATATGCTTTTTCATAAAATAATTTAAAACAACAATCTCTTGAAAAACTTTCAAAACGCTTTACGAAATTACGACTTCATCTGCTCCAGCTCTTCGGCTGACATTTTTTCACGCCAGATGGTTGCGCCCAGGCCTTCAAGCTTGGCAACGAGGTCGCTGTAGCCGCGGTCGATGTGCTCGAGGCCGGTCACTTCAGTGATTCCTTCTGCCATTAAGCCGGCGATGACAAGAGCTGCTCCTGCGCGGAGGTCACTTGCTTTCACTTTGGCACCTTGTAATTGTACAGGTCCATTGACGATGGCCGAGCGACCTTCTACCTTGATCGTCGCATTCATTCTTCTCAGTTCATCGATATGCTTGAAGCGGGCTGAATAGATGGTGTCCGTTACGACAGCAGAACCTTCTGCCCTGTTCAATAATGTGGTGAACGGCTGCTGCAGATCTGTCGGGAACCCTGGATACACCAATGTTTTTACATCAACCGATTTGAGCTTGTCCGCTCTTCCGATGTAGATCTGGTCGTCATTTGTTTCAACGGGTACGCCCATTTCACGCAGCTTGGCGATGACCGATTCCATATGTAATGGGATAACGTTGTCAACGAGCACGCCTTTACCGACTGCTGCTGCAAGGATCATGAACGTTCCCGCTTCAATGCGGTCAGGAATGATTGTGTGACGGCAGCCGTGAAGCTCGTCTACACCATCAATGCGGATCACATCGGTTCCCGCTCCTTTGATCTTCGCGCCCATATTACTTAGTAATGTAGCTACGTCAATGATCTCAGGTTCTTTTGCCGCATTTTCAATGATCGTTCTGCCTTTTGCGCGTACAGCGGCAAGCATGATGTTAATGGTTGCTCCTACACTGACTACATCAAGATAGATGCGGGCACCCCTTAATTCATCGGCACGCAAATAAATCGCACCCTGTTCATTCGTCACTTCTGCTCCAAGAGCCTCGAAGCCTTTAATGTGTTGATCAATCGGACGTGGACCAAGGTGACATCCACCCGGTAATCCGATGACCGCTTTTTTGAATCGTCCAAGCATCGCTCCCATTAAATAATAAGAAGCACGAAGCTTTTTCACCTTCCCGCTTGGTAAAGGCATGGACACCATTTGACTTGGATCTACATTCATATCCCCATCTTCCAGGTTGACTGAACCACCGATCTCTTCTAAAAGATCTTTCAGTGTCTGTACATCAGAGATGTCTGGTAACCCTTCGATTGTGACTGGTGAATCAGCAAGAATGGTTGCCGGGATCAAGGCTACCGCACTATTTTTGGCCCCACTGACTTTAATGGTTCCTTCGAGGGGATAACCTCCTGCAATTTTTAACTTTTCCATATTAAACTCCCTTCCACTGTTCATTGATGAGGAAGCCCCAATGGCTGTCAGACTCCGCACACCAAAAACAAAAAGGATTATTTTTCCAAAAGAAGACGTTCTAAGAGGTATTGTCTACTAGTGTATACATAATTCGTCAAAACATGTATAGGATAAAAGAATTTTTTTTGCTAGACCAATTGACTTACGATTAGCGGTTGTTCCAATCATTCAGGAATGCGTCGATTCCTTTATCCGTCAGGGGATGCTGGAACAATTGCTTCAACACTTTCAGAGGCACTGTCGCAATATGAGCCCCTCTTAAGGCAGCTTCCGTAATATGCTGTGGATGACGGGTCGACGCCGCAATGATTTCTGTTTCTAGTCCGTGAATCGCAAAGATTTCAGCAATCTGGGAGACCAGCTCCAGTCCATCATGACCGATATCATCTAACCTTCCTAAAAAAGGTGACACGTATGTCGCTCCGGCACGAGCCGCTAAAAGTGCCTGGTTCGCACTGAAAATCAGCGTGACATTTGTCTTGATCCCTTCTTTAGCAAAAGTAGATGCAGCCGTCAGACCATCTGGTGTCATTGGAAGCTTCACCGTAATATTTGGCGCAATCTTTGCAAGCTCCCTGCCTTCTTTGATCATGCCTTCAGCATCTAACGCGATGACTTCAGCGCTTACGGAACCAGGGACTAAGTCCGTGATTTCCTTTAATCGATCTTCGAATGTTACGTTTTTTTCTTTCGCTACAAGCGATGGATTCGTTGTCACTCCTGAGATAATACCCCATTCAAATGCTTCTTTGATTTCACTCATGTTTGCTGTGTCTATGAAAAATTTCATTACCTCTACCCCATTTTCGACAAAATTTTCAATCATCTTTTAATGAACGGAAGGGACTGACCCAAAAAGGTATCAAACCTCTCCTGGTGCCAGTCCCATCCTACCGCTTCATTCTTTTTTTACCACATTCGGAAAGCCTGTAATCTATCATGAAGGACTTTCCAAACATTACCTATCTATTTAGCTTGGTTAGAAGAACCAAATTCGCGCATTTTGCCAGCAACTGTCGTTTTGATCGCTTCACGGGCAGGACCCATGTATTTACGTGGATCATATACTTCTGTGTCAGCTGCAAGTACTTCACGTACTGCTTTAGCAGATGCAATTTGATTTTCAGTGTTTACGTTGATTTTTGCTGTTCCGAAAGAAATCGCTTTTTGGATGTCTTTTGTCGGAATTCCAGTACCACCGTGAAGTACTAGAGGTACACCAGCCGCTGCACCGATTTCTTCCATTTCTTTGAATCCAAGATTCGGTTCACCTTTGTAAGGACCGTGAACAGAACCAAGTGCAGGTGCCAGTGTATCGATACCAGTACGCTCTACTAATTCTTGACACTCTTTAGGATCTGCATAGATAACGCCATCTGCTATTACGTCATCCTCTTGTCCACCAACAGTTCCAAGCTCAGCTTCAACAGAAACACCTTTAGAGTGAGCATATTCAACCACTTTAGAAGTGATTTCAATGTTTTCCTCGAAAGGACCGTGAGAAGCGTCGATCATGACAGAAGTGAAACCTGCATCGATTGCTTCTTTACATTTGTCATAGCTTGAACCGTGGTCTAAGTGAATCGCAACAGGTACTGTGATGTTCAGGTCTTCCATAAGACCTTCGACCATTTTCACAACTGTTTTGAAGCCGCTCATGTAACGGGCTGCCCCTTCAGAAACACCAAGGATGACAGGTGATTTTTCTTCTTCAGCAGCTTGTAGGATCGCTTGAGTGAACTCAAGGTTATTCAGGTTGAATTGACCTACCGCATAGCTGTTTTCTTTTGCTTGAATTAGCATGTCTTTCATTGAAACTAAAGGCATAGTAATTTCCTCCTTTTATTCAGTCAGTGAACCATTCTAGTAGAAATGGCGGTGTATTTATAGCACCATGTGACATTGTTTACAATTTCACTTGTATCATACCAAAACAGAATTGATTTTACCAACTGCAGAGGCGAATTGATAAAAATACTACTATTTTCACTATTCAAATAATACGATCAAGCTGGAATATATTGTTTCACAGCCTGCCTGATGTCGTCGATATCAAACGGTTTCGCAAAGTGAGTAAGCGCTCCTAAGTCCTTTGCTTCCTGAATCATGTCCAGTTCACCGTACGCCGTCATAATAATCACGCGGATATCTGCATCCTTCTGCTTCATTCTCTTCAAAATTTCGATTCCATCCATACCCGGAATCTTCATATCCAGCAAAACCAAATCAGGGGAATGCTGATCTACAATTTCAAGAGCCTGGATTCCGTTCGCTGCCTGAAATGTTTGGTAGCCTTCCTTTTGTAACACTTCATTTAATAGAATCCTAATACCAAATTGATCGTCTACAATAAGAATTTTCTCGTTCATCCATCCCAATCCCCTTCATATTAAAGTAAATTATGTATCACTACACTAAATAACCGGCTAATAATTGTATATTTATTACTAATTCTCTTTTTACTGTAAAAAATCCTGCTTCTAATCAAGATTTTACTTAAGACCTTTTCCCCCTTTATAATAAGCGTTACGATGACAAATGTCGAAGCTGAATTATAAGGAGAGTTTATTCTATGATAAAAATGTTCACGACACAGTTAACAGGACTGTTCAAACGCATTTATGATAAGCAGGAATTCGAAATCGAAGACGGTGCCCGCCTGCTGGCACAAGCCGCCATCGGACAAGGAAATATCTACATTAAGGGCTACGGGGAAATGGAAGCAGTTACAGCCGAGGCTTTGTTTGGTGCTGAACCTCTTCCTTCTGCTAAAAGATACGATGGTTCCACCGAGCTGACGGAAGCTGATCGTGTATTAGTCGTCAGCCGTTTTTCAACTGATGAGGAAGCCGTGAAGTTAGGGAAAAGACTGGCTGATGAAGGTGTGCCATTCGTGGCTGTCTCTGGATTGGTAGAAGGTGAAGAGAATCTGGTGGACTTTGCCGATGTCCACTTAGATACGAAAGTGATCAAGGGCATGCTTCCAGGCGATGAAATCGGTGAGCGAGTGAGCTTTCCTTCCAGCATGGCGGCGCTTTATCTTTATTTCGCCCTCGGGTTTGTGATCCGTGAGATGTTGGAGGAGTATGAGGAGTAATAGATGGGCCCGTTCTGGTTGGGGACGGGTTTTTTGATGGATATGGTCTGAGAGACGCGCGTGAAATTTGTCGTTTATTGTAGAACGGTCGATATCCTGAAAATTAGGTTGATATATTGAAAATACGGTTGATAAATCCGATTAACGGTCGATAAATTTGAATTTCGGTTGATAAATCTCCATAACGGTCGATAAATTCCGATTCCCCTTAAAAATTGGCC
This sequence comes from Rossellomorea sp. NRS-1567, assembly GCF_050467885.1. Taxonomy (NCBI): domain Bacteria; kingdom Bacillati; phylum Bacillota; class Bacilli; order Caryophanales; family Bacillaceae; genus Rossellomorea; species Rossellomorea sp. NRS-1567. Next base: position 203,780 of record NZ_JBITPL010000016.1, read on the forward strand.
ATCCACACCCTTTTCATGACTCCAATCAGCCTGATAAGTGCATTCTTCCCTCTCAAAGGATCATTTCCTATCCTTCGACGAATTCCACTCTCCATAAAACAAAAAAACCGCCCTCCCAAACAAGGGAAAGCAGTTCCAAAAATCAAGTCTTATTTCTAATCTTATTTCTCACCATACGCCAGTGATGCTTCCACGAAGTCTCTGAATAGAGGCTGCGGGCGTGTCGGGCGTGAGGTGAATTCAGGGTGGAATTGAGATGCGACGAACCATGGGTGGTCGCTTAGCTCGATGATTTCCACAAGACGGCCATCAGGGCTTGTGCCTGAGAAGATGAAGCCGGCTTCTTCCATTTGCTCACGGTAGTGATTGTTGAATTCGAAGCGGTGGCGGTGACGCTCGTAAACCACTTCTCCATCATAGGCTGCATAGGCTTTTGAACCTTTTGTCAGCTTACATGGATATAGTCCGAGACGCAGTGTTCCACCAAGATCTTCGATGTCCTTTTGTTCCGGTAACAGATCGATGACCGGATATGGCGTTTCAGGATTCAGCTCTGCAGAGTGAGCCCCTTCCAACCCAAGAACATTACGTGCATATTCTACAGATGCCAGCTGCATACCAAGGCAGATTCCAAGGAAAGGAATCTTGTTTTCACGGGCATATTGAGTCGCAGCGATTTTCCCCTCTACTCCACGGTCACCGAAGCCGCCTGGTACAAGGATTCCATCTACATCTGCCAGTTTTTCTGCTACGTTTGCGTTGTCGATCAGCTCAGAGTTCAACCATCTTACTTCGATGTCGCTATCGAATTGATAGCCGGCGTGACGAAGGGCTTCCACTACTGAGATATACGCATCCTGTAACTCAACATATTTCCCTACCAGGGCAATTCTTGTTTTACGAGACAGGTTTTTCACGCGATCAACGAGTTCATTCCACTCGGTCATGTCTGCTTCGTGGCAGTTAAGTTTCAAGTGCTGACATGTGATTTCATCAAGCTTTTGATCCTGTAGCGCAAGTGGTACAGAGTAAAGTGTGTCTGCATCCATTGCTTCAATTACAGCATTTTTATCAATATCACAGAATAACGCGATTTTGTCTTTCATGTCTTGAGTCATTGGCATTTCAGTACGCACGACGATGACATTTGGTTGGATACCAAGACTGCGAAGCTCTTTTACGCTATGCTGAGTCGGTTTTGTTTTCATTTCACCCGCTGCTTTGATGTAAGGTATAAGAGTACAGTGGATGTACATCACATTGTCACGGCCTACATCGCTCTTGATCTGGCGAATCGCTTCAAGGAATGGCAGAGATTCGATATCCCCGACCGTTCCACCGATTTCCGTGATCACGACATCTGAATTCGTCTCCCGTCCAGCGCGGTATACGCGTTCTTTGATTTCGTTTGTAATGTGTGGGATAACTTGTACAGTACCACCAAGATAATCACCGCGACGCTCTTTTTTCAGTACAGTTGAATAGATTTTACCCGTTGTGACAGAGCTGTATTTCGTCAGGTTAATGTCAACGAAACGCTCATAGTGACCTAAGTCAAGATCCGTTTCCGCACCATCATCTGTTACGAATACTTCACCGTGCTGATAGGGACTCATCGTTCCCGGATCCACGTTGATGTATGGATCGAACTTCTGGATCGTGACACTCACTCCACGGTTTTTCAATAGTCTGCCAAGGGACGCTGCTGTGATCCCTTTCCCTAGTGACGACACTACGCCGCCTGTTACGAAAATATACTTAGTCATGTATATGTCCCCCTTCAAAGTAAGTTTGGTTCAAAAAAAGTAGAGGGTGTCTCTTATGTAGGTATGTCATGAATTTATCTTGTTCAAAGAAGGACAAGTCCATTCCTTTAAAATAAATTCATCTGCATTAACCAGCTAAAAGACAGCCTCTTATTATCAATATACATAAAAATGTAAGGGGTCTTAAAGAATCGATCCGCCACACATAAAGGAATAGACAATACCCTGTTACGTCAAAGCTTTCTTCTTATAAAATAAAAAAAGCCCCACTTACAAACATGTAAGGGGAGCGTTGTATACGTAATTCGTCCTTTTTTAAGGAGCCCAAATAAAATACTACCTTCCTCAAAGAAAGAAGTCAAGCATAGAATGATGAGGGAATTTTCAATCAATGGCATCACCTGGTGCACAAGGCCCGAGTCCATAAAAAAACCCATCAAAAAGGCCAAAAGCGCCTTTTTTGATAGGTTCGTCAGATGCTTATATGAGGTGAAGATTATTTATCTTCCTTTTCCTCATTAAGCTCTTCTTCTTCTTCGTCTTCGTCGTCTTCATCGAATTCATCGATTTCAAGTTCTTCCTCGTCTTCATCGATGTCCAGATCTTCATCTGCATCGGCGTCAACGGCATCTACATCGTCGTCGTCATCTGTCAGATCATCGTCATCGTCCGTGTCATCAAGATCATCATAATCAAGATCTTCATCGTCCAGATCATCGAAGTCTTCAAGGTCTAAATCTTCATCGACTTTCTTCTTCGCTTTTTTCTTTTTGCTGGATTTCATCGTTGGAACCGTTTCTTCCTCGATTTGATCCACCGGATACCATTCTCTTAATCCCCAACTGTTATCGCCCATGGCAATAAAACGTCCCTCGACATTAAGATCCGTATAGAATTGAAGTAAGCGGCTGCGAACCTCTTTTTCAGAAATTCCAAGCAAACCTTTAATTTCTTTGACTATGTCTTCGAAAGGCATTGCTTTCTTTTTCTCTGTTAAAATCTCATGTGCCAACTCAATAAATGATGTTTGACGTAATTCTTCTTTGGATAACTGCTTAAGACTCAATTAACGCACTTCCTTTCTGTATTTCAAACTCTACTAAGTAGAGTAAAAAAGGGCAAAAATTCTCCATTATCAATTCTAACCATATTCATCATTATAAACAATAGAAAAGACTTTATGCTATACCTATCTGGTTTTTCTTGCATTTTTTTCACAACTGGGGTCAGGAGGGTCTGCCGCTTTCCCATTTTTCTTCTTTTTCACCGTTTCGAATCACACGGAACGCTTCGTAGAAAAGATAGAAAGAGAGCAGAAAAAAAGGAATCGCTCCTAATTGCAATTGATATAGTACTACTGCGGCGAATATGATGATGGCTAATAGTATATAACGAAAAATGGTCTTCACAGTCTCACATCCAAACGTATGTATCGTTCTTACCCTCTCACTTATCTGACAATTCTCATTATATAGGAAATGATACCCGACTACTATTAAGATCGTGTTAAAAATTGGTTGATTTTGTTTAAAGGATAGACGATTTGGTGAGTTTTTAAACTCATTTCGTTTATTTTGGCATGTGCTCTGTATTTAATATATTCTTTTCTTAAACTTTGTTGCTATTTAACCTTGAGCGAGTAGTGTTTGATTTCCGCTCCAGGCACTCGCTTTCCGCTCCAATCAACTTAGCTAAGACTACTTTCGAATTCATAAGACCGACCTGACCTAAAAAGTATTGAAATCAGCCTTAAAGAAACACAACTCCCCCATCGCTATGAATATGACCATTGGCCATCGTAAAGAATGCCCACCTAGAAAAAGAGACCACTGCATCCCTACAGTAGTCTCATCTTCTTCATGATTTTTTACATGTTACGACGGTATTGTCCGCCTACTTCGTAGAGGGCGCGTGTGATTTGGCCGAGACTGGCTACTTTCACCGTTTCCATCAGTTCTTCAAAGATGTTTCCTCCGTCCACGGCTGCTTGTTTTAGGCGGGCCAGTGCTTCTTCGGATTTGTCCTTGTGTTGTGATTGGAAGTCTCGCAGATTATGAATTTGTGTTTCTTTTTCTTCCTTCGTTGCACGTGCAAGTTCCATGCTGTCCATTTGTTCCTCTGAGGGTGGAGTTGGGTTCAGGTACGTGTTCACTCCCACGATCGGAAGTTCCCCGGAATGCTTTTTCATTTCGTAGTACATGGATTCCTCTTGGATTTTCCCGCGTTGATATTGGGTTTCCATCGATCCAAGCACGCCGCCTCGATCATTCAGGCGATCAAATTCTGTCAGAACCATTTCTTCCACTAGATCGGTCAGCTCTTCTGCGATGAACGATCCTTGAAGCGGATTTTCATTTTTCGATAATCCGTGTTCTTTCGTGATGATCATCTGAATCGCCATGGCACGGCGGACCGATTCCTCTGTAGGTGTCGTGATGGCTTCATCATAGGCATTGGTATGCAGGGAGTTACAGTTATCCTGCAGGGCCATCAGGGCTTGAAGTGTCGTACGAATATCGTTAAAGTCAATTTCCTGGGCATGAAGGGAGCGACCCGATGTTTGAATATGATACTTCAACTTTTGACTTCTCTCATTGGCGCCGTATTTATCACGCATCACCGTTGACCAAATGCGGCGTGCCACACGACCGATCACCGTATACTCAGGGTCCAGGCCATTCGAGAAGAAGAACGATAAGTTCGGGGCAAACGCATTGATGTCCATTCCTCGGCTTAAATAGTATTCAACGTACGTGAACCCGTTCGCCAATGTGAAGGCAAGCTGTGAAATAGGATTGGCTCCCGCTTCGGCGATATGGTAGCCGGAAATCGATACAGAGTAATAGTTCCGTACTTTATGATCGATGAAGTACTGCTGGATGTCACCCATCATGCGAAGGGCAAATTCCGTCGAGAAGATACACGTATTTTGTCCTTGATCTTCTTTTAAAATATCTGCCTGCACGGTTCCGCGGACGACTTGCAGCGTCTGTTCCTTTACTTCCACATATTCTTCCACCGTCAATACGCGGCCAAGCTCTTCTTCCTTCATTCGGATCTGCTGATCGATGGCCGTGTTCATATACATGGCAAGGATGATTGGTGCCGGGCCATTGATCGTCATGGATACCGACGTAGAAGGCGCACACAGATCAAAGCCGGCGTATAGCTTCTTCATGTCTTCGAGTGTACAGATGCTCACTCCGCTCTCCCCGACTTTCCCGTAGATGTCAGGGCGGTGATCCGGATCTTCACCATATAAGGTGACAGAGTCAAAGGCTGTACTCAGGCGTTTCGCATCATCATCCTTGGATAGATAATGGAAGCGGCGATTCGTCCGTTCAGGAGTCCCTTCACCGGCAAACTGACGCTTCGGATCTTCCCCTTTTCGTTTAAAAGGAAACACTCCTGCTGTGTATGGGAACGAGCCTGGAACATTCTCTTTGTATACCCAATCCAGAATCTGGCCGTAGTCTTTGTATTTAGGAAGGGATACTTTCGGAATATCGAGTCCCGATAAGCTCTTTGTCTTTAACTCAGTGACGATTTCTTTATCACGGATTTTGGTGATGAATTGATCTTTGCTGTAGGTTTCTTTTAAAGAGTCCCATTTCTCTAAAATCTGTTTTGACTCTGCTGTTAACTTGTTTTCGACTTCATCTTTCAACGTCTGAAGGGATGTTACTAGCCCATCATTCGTTTCCTTTTCGTTAACGGCCTCGATTGCCCCTTCCAATTGGAACAATCTGCGGGCGAGGTTCACCTGCTCTTCGGCTTTTTTATGATAGTTCCGGACCGTTTCCGCAATCTCACGCAGATAGTAACGGCGATTGTTTGGAATGATGACGTTTTGCTTTTCCACATCGACGTCTTTGGAGAAGCTTGTTTTCCAATCCAGTTCCATTTTCTTGTTCACAGTTTCCACGATCGCTGCGAACAAGGCATTCGTACCTGGATCGTTGAACTGGCTGGCGATCGTTCCGTATACTGGCATGTCATCTAAGTCTTTATCAAAAAGCAAGTGGCTGCGCTGATACTGCTTCTGGACCTGGCGCCTCGCATCCTCTGAGCCTTTGCGCTCAAATTTATTGATGACAATAAGATCGGCAAAATCAATCATATCGATTTTCTCAAGCTGGGACGGAGCACCGAATTCACTTGTCATGACATACATGGACATATCACAGATTTCAGCGATTTCCGCATCCCCCTGACCGATCCCGCTCGTTTCAACGACGATCAGATCATAGCCTGCCGCTTTGACCACATTGATGGCATCCTTGATGGCCAGTGAAAGCTCCGTTTTCGAACCACGGGTAGCAAGACTTCGCATATAGACACGTGGATTGAAGATGGCATTCATACGAATGCGGTCCCCAAGAAGGGCTCCGCCTGTTTTTTGTTTCGTGGGATCGATAGAAAGGATTGCGATTTTCTTTTCAGGAAGCTCGTTGATGAAACGGCGGATCAGCTCATCCGTCAAGGAACTCTTTCCCGCTCCACCCGTTCCGGTGATTCCCAGTACCGGAGCTTTTTTCGCTAAGCTCTTTATTTCAGAAAAAACGGTTTGGGCCGTGGCCGCCACTTCTTCATTTGCTCCGACTTGATACTCGGCAAGTGAAATCAACTTCGAAACCGTGTTCACATTTCCAGTCGAAAGCTTTTCAACCTCTTGATTCACGCTTCCCTTGATCGTCGGGAAATCACATTCCTCGATCATGTTGTTGATCATTCCTTGAAGACCATGCTTTCGACCGTCTTCAGGTGAGAAGATGCGGGCAATCCCGTATTCGTGCAGCTCCTTGATCTCACGTGGGATGATGACGCCCCCACCTCCGCCATAAATGCGGATATGAGATGCTCCTCTTTCTTTCAAAAGGTCATACATGTACTTGAAGTATTCTACGTGCCCGCCCTGGTAGGACGAAATCGCGATTCCCTGCACATCCTCTTGTATCGCAGCATTGACGACTTCCTCCACGGAGCGGTTATGACCTAAATGGATAACCTCTGCCCCACTTGCCTGGATAATCCGACGCATTATGTTGATCGACGCATCATGTCCGTCAAACAGACTCGAAGCCGTGACAAAACGAACATGGTGCTTTGGTTTATAAATTTCAACCGTGCTCATATTACTCCCCCTGTTCTCCCTTGTTTTTCAAACCCTATGACGCCTGCAAAAGTGAGTTCGATTTGAAGATTGATGTATTCATCGAGTGTAAACCGCTTCTGAAGTGCCCAGCGACGGAATCCCCACATCTGTCCCTGGACGAATACATTTTGAGCCAGCATATGGATCTGATCTTCATCAAGCTCAAGCTTTCCACTTTCGACACAGCCTATGATAAGGTCTTCCACCATCCCCACCATTTCAAGTTCTTTACGCAGTACATATGGAAGGGCGTCCTTCGATAAAGACTTCGCTTCCTGATACATGACGAGGACTTCATCCTGCATACGGTCCATCACTTTAAAATAATGAGCGATGCCGAGCCTCAAGCTCTCCAGTGTCCCTTTTCCGACATCCAGCTCCTCAAGCTCCAACCGAACCTGCTCATAAATGCTGTCACACACTAAATACAAGACATCTTCCTTTGTTCGAATATATTCATATAACGTTCCGATACTGAATCCGGCGGCCTTTGCGATCTCTCTAGTCGTGGTGCGATGAAACCCCTTTTGTTTAAATAGAGAGACGGCCCCGCGAATCATCTGATCACGCCGCTTTTCTACCAAACGCTCATCCTTAACCGAAGCATGAACTTCCCTCTTCTTATTCAAAATAACCGACCGCCTTTACTATCCATTTCTCCCATTGACCCCATTTTAAGACCAATCTGCCTCATCCCCCAACAAAGCAGATCGTCACAATCAAATATTACTTCGTCACCATCCGCGAAATAACCAATCGCTGAATCTCCTGCGTCCCCTCATAAATCTGCGTAATCTTCGCATCACGCATATAACGCTCTACCGGATAGTCTTTTGTATAACCATATCCACCAAAGATCTGAACCGCTTCTGTTGTCACTTTCATCGCTGTATCCCCGGCCATCAGCTTCGACATCGCCGATTCTTTTCCGTACGGAAGGCCTTCCGACTCTAACCAGGCAGCTTGATAGGTTAATAGACGGGAAGCTTCGATGGACGTCGCCATATCCGCGATTTTGAATGAAATCCCTTGGTTCGCTGCAATCGGCTTCCCGAATTGCTCACGCTCTTTTGCATACTCGACAGACGCATCAAGGGCTCCTTGTGCAATCCCCACCGCTTGAGCAGCAATTCCGTTACGGCCGCCATCAAGTGTCATCATGGCAATCTTGAATCCATCGCCTTCGTTCCCAAGCATGTTCTCTTTTGGTACCCTGCAATCTTCAAATACGATTTCAGTCGTTGGCGATGAACGAATCCCCAGCTTCTTCTCTTTCTTTCCTACAGAGAATCCTTCATATTCTTTCTCTACGATGAACGCACTCGTTCCACGCTGGCGCTGGGAAGGATCTGTCAAAGCGAATACGATATACGTGTCGGCGATTCCACCGTTCGTGATGAAAATTTTAGAGCCGTTCAATACGTAGTGATCTCCTTCTAAACGTGCCGTCGTTTTCATACCGCCGGCATCGGATCCTGAACCCGGCTCAGTCAATCCGTAAGCACCGATCTTCTCACCTTGGGCCATTGGACGAAGGTACTTCTGCTTTTGCTCTTCCGTCCCGAATTTATATACAGGCCAGCCTGCTAAAGACGTATGGGCGGAAAGAGTCACTCCCGTAGACGCACACACTCTTGAAAGCTCTTCAACGGCGATACAGTATGCCAGGTAGTCGCTCCCGATTCCACCGTACTCTTCCGGCCAAGGAATCCCCGTCAGACCAAGCTCAGCCATCTTCTTAAACAAATCCATATCAAAGCGCTCTTCCTCATCACGCTCGGCAGCAGTAGGAGCCACCTCATTCCGCGCAAAATCACGCACCATCTTACGTATCATTTCATGTTCTTCCGATAACTTAAAATTCATTTCAATTCCTCCATATCTATGATCTACTACATACCGGGTCTGGCACCCTTACGATGCAAGCAAAAAAACAAACCCCTTTACGCCAACTAAACATCCCATTTATTTTCAGGTGCCTGACACGCTTCAGAATATCTGCACAAATACACTCTTCCAAAACCTCAAGCTCACCATATCCACTAAACCAACAAATTCTTCCCTATCACCATTCTCTGAATCTCACTCGTACCTTCATAGATCTCCGTCACCTTCGCATCACGGAACAAACGCTCAACCGGATATTCCTTCGTATAGCCATATCCACCGTATACCTGAATGGCTTCCGTTGAGACTTCCACCGCTGTTTTCGAAGCAAAGAGCTTTGCCATGCTCGCTTCTTTCCCACAAGAAATATTGTTCGAACGAAGATTGGCAGCACGGTACACCAGCAGCTTCGATCCTTCAACAGCCGTCGCCATATCTGCAAGCTTAAATCCGATCCCCTGTTGGGCTGCAATCGGCTTACCGAATTGTACGCGCTCTTTGGCATAAGCGGTTGAATAGTCGAAAGCCGCTTCAGCGATTCCCAATGCCTGTGCCGCGATCCCGATCCTGCCGACATCGAGATTCGCCATGGCGATTTTGAAGCCTTCCCCTTCTTTGCCCAGAAGGTTATCAGCAGGGATTTTCATATCTTCAAAGGTCAACTGAACCGTTCTCGAACCGTGGAGACCCATTTTATGTTCGTCTTTTCCAATCACAAGACCCGGTGTATCTTTCTCTACGATGAAGGCTGATACTCCCCGGCTCCCTTTGGACGGGTCCGTTGCCGCAAAGACAATATACGTATCCGCTTCGCCACCATTTGTAATAAAGACTTTTGATCCGTTTAAAACGTAGTGATCGCCACGTTTTTCGGCTTTCGTTTTCAAGCTTTTCGCATCCGAACCTGCACTAGGTTCCGTCAGGCAGAAAGCGCCTAAATATTCCCCTGTCGCAAGCTTTGGAAGGTACTTTTGTTTCTGGTCTTCGTTTCCGAAATAAAGAATCGGATTTGTTCCTACTGAAGTGTGCACAGACAGGATGACCCCGATGGTTGCGCTTACTTTGGACAGCTCATGTATGGCAATGATGTAGGATGTGAAATCCATCTCGGATCCGCCATATTTCTCAGGGATCGTGATGCCCATCAACCCAAGTTCCGCCATTTTATTCAATATCTCTCTCGGGAATTGCCCTTCTTCCATCTTCTCGATAAACGGCTGGATTTCCGTTTCGGCAAAATCCCGTACCATTTTTCTCATCATCTGTTGCTCTTCCGTGAATCGTAACTCCATGAATGGTTCCTCCCTGATGTTCGTCGTTGTTACTCGTATGAATAGAAACCGCGGCCTGTTTTTCTTCCTAACCAGCCGGCTTTCACATATTTTCTAAGTAGCGGGCATGGGCGATATTTGTCATCACCGAAGCCTTCGTGCAGTGTTTCCATGATGTATAGGCATGTATCGAGTCCGATGAAATCTGCAAGAGTAAGAGGACCCATAGGGTGGTTCATACCGAGCTTCATTACTTCATCGATCGCCTCTTTACTCGCGACCCCTTCATACAGCGTGTAGATTGCTTCGTTGATCATCGGCATAAGGATACGATTTGAGACAAACCCTGGAAAGTCCTCTACTTCAACCGGTACTTTGTGGAGGGATTTCGTCATGTCTTCGATCACTTGATACACTTCATCCGTTGTCGCAAGGCCACGGATGATTTCAACCAACTTCATGACCGGTACCGGGTTCATAAAGTGCATTCCGATTACTTGCTGGGGACGCTTCGTCGCTGCAGCGATTTCTGTAATCGGTAGTGAAGAAGTGTTAGAAGCAAGGATCGTGTGCTCCGGAGTTATTTCATCCAGTTGAGCAAAGATTTTTGTTTTGATATCCATGTTTTCAACCGCTGCCTCGATGACAAGGTCTACTTGCTTCGCGTCATGAATATCCGTTGAAGCCGTCAAACGGTTCACTGTAGCTGCTTTTTCTTCTTCTGACATTCTTCCTTTTTCAACGGAGCGCGTCAGGTTCTTTGTGATCACGCCGATTCCCTTTTGAACAAATTCTGCTTTCAAATCGTTCAGGTAGACATCGAATCCCGCTTGTGCACACACTTGAGCGATGCCTGATCCCATTTGTCCTGCCCCGATGACCATTACTTTTTTGATGTTCATTTTGTTCTCCCCTTTGTTATAGCTAGTTATCTAGTTGGTTTAGTTTGCAATTGTAGTTGTAGCTGATCATATTTATACGTTCCAGGTACAACTTAGCCGTTTTGTACCTGGTACAACACTCTCCTAACAACCTACTGCTTCGCCACCTCAATCATGATCGCATCCCCTTGACCGCCGCCGCTGCAGATCGATGCAATTCCTACACCGCCTCCGCGACGCTTCAGTTCATATGCCAGTGTCAAAATGATACGCGCTCCGCTTGCCCCGATCGGGTGACCAATGGCAACTGCTCCACCGTTTACATTGACTTTTTCCGGGTCCAACCCTGCGATTTTCCCACTTGTCAGGGCCACAGCTGCGAATGCTTCGTTAATTTCAAACAGGTCGATTTCTTCAAGTGATTTACCTGTTTTCTTCAGCAGTTCATTGATGACGAGTCCCGGTGTTTGCGGGAAGTCCTTTGCTTCCACGGCAATGGCTGTATGTCCAAGGATGGTGGCTAATGGCTGCTTCCCTTCTTTTATGGCTCTCTCTTCACTCATGAGTACCATGGCTGCCGCCCCGTCATTGACCCCTGGTGCGTTCCCGGCTGTGATCGTTCCTTCTGATCCGAAGACAGGGCCTAACTTGGCCAGAGCTTCGATGGACGTTTCTTTTCGTGGGGCCTCATCTTTACTGACTACTACTGGTTCCCCTTTGCGCTGTGGTACTTCCACCGCGACGATTTCTTCACCCAGAATACCTGCATCTGTCGCTTTCAGAGCGCGTTCATGGCTTCTTAATGCCCACTGATCCTGCTCTTCTCTTGATAGTTCAAACTCTTTCGCTGTTTCATTTCCGTACGTTCCCATGTGGACATTGTTGAAGCTGCACGTCAATCCGTCATGAACCATTAAGTCCTTCACCTGTGAGTCACCCATCTTGAAGCCCCAGCGAGCTTTCGGAAGGATGTACGGTGCATTGGACATGGATTCCATTCCGCCCGCCACGATGACTTCGCCGTCACCTGCACGGATGATTTGGTCACCCATTGTCACGCTTCGCATTCCTGAAGCACATACTTTGTTGATGGTTTCCGTTTTGACGTTCCACAGTAATCCGGCATGACGGGATGCTTGTCGGGAAGGAATCTGTCCCTGTCCCCCTTGTAAAACAGATCCGAGGATCACTTCCTCTACCTCTTCACCATTTATGCCTGATCGTTTCAGGGCTTCCTTCACGGCAAAACCGCCCAACTCTGAAGCTGTAAAACTGCTTAAGCTTCCACCAAATTTACCGAATGGCGTTCTTGCTCCATCTAAAATTACCGTTTTTCCCATCTCAATCGCTCTCCCTTATATCTGAATGATTTGATTCGACAAAAACAAATTGTATACGCTTTCAACTGTTCTTAAAAAAATAGGACTTACTGATATTCGACTGAACGCTCGCTCAACCAGTCCCCAAAAGAGAAGGGACAGTTTTTGTCCCTTATATACCTTTATTGTACTTCAAATTCGGTTAGAACGTAATGATTTTTTAGAAAGTTTTTATTTTTCTATTAAATTTATTATTGTAGAAAAATAAAGGAGTGAAACGCAGTAAAGGCTATTTGGTTTCACTCCTTGATGTTCCACTACTGAGAAGCGGACACTCATTATCAAACGGATAATATTCTTTTTACGAAGCAGCCGGCTGATCTTTTTGATCGCCACATACCGCTTTTTCAAGGATTTCTGCCACATCCTGAGTAGAGACGGTTTCTTCTACTTCCTTCGCTTTCGTTCCATCAGATAGCATCGTTAGGCAGTATGGACAACCCGAGCTGATGACCGATGGGCTGACCTCAAGTGCCTGCTCTGTACGGGAAACGTTCACGCGGTGACCTGCGTCTTCTTCCATCCACATAAGTCCTCCACCAGCTCCACAGCACATACCTTTTTCACGGTTACGTTCCATTTCAACCAATTTCACGCCTGAGATTGATTTCAGGATTTCCCGTGGTGGATCGTATACTTCGTTGTAACGTCCCAGGTAACAGGAGTCGTGGAAGGTGATCGTTTCGTTCACTTCGTATTTTGGCTTCAGACGCCCTTCTTTTACCAGGTCATATAGAAGCTCCGTATGGTGATACACTTCCGCTTCCAAACCGAAGTCCGGATACTCATTTTTGAAAATGTTATAAGCATGCGGATCGATCGTAATGATTTTCTTGATTTCATTCTTTTCGAATTCGGCGATGTTTTGACCTGCAAGCTCCTGGAATAGGAACTCATTACCGAGTCGACGTGGTGTATCACCGGAATTCTTCTCTTTGTTTCCTAAGATCGCGAATTTCACGCCTGCTTCATTCAGCAGCTTGGCAAAGGATAACGCGATTTTTTGGCTGCGGTTATCGAATGAACCCATGGATCCAACCCAGAATAAGTATTCGAAGTCTTCTCCCGCTTTTTTCATTTCTTTCACCGTAGGAATATGGACGTCTTCTCTCGCTTCACGCCAGTTTTCACGTTCTTTACGGTTCAGACCCCAAGGATTCCCTTGGCGTTCGATGTTTTGCATCGCGCGTTGTGCATCTGCATCCATCTTTCCTTCAGTAAGGACCAGGTAACGGCGAAGGTCGATGATTTTATCCACGTGTTCGTTCATGACCGGACATTGGTCTTCACAGTTACGGCACGTCGTACATGCCCAGATTTCTTCTTCTGTGATGACGTCTCCGATCAGGCTAGGACTGTACGTAGCACCAGCAGCCGCTTCTTCCGCTGCTTGAGTGGCACTCGCCATGGCCAGCTGATTCCCTTTCGTGCCATTGAAGGCAAAGGTCGGCACCCACGGTTTTTTCTGCGTAACGACCGCACCGTGATTCGTCAGGTTATCACGCAGTTTCACGATTAAATCCATTGGGGAAAGCATTTTCCCTGTTCCTGTAGCGGGACACATATTCGTACAACGACCACATTCCACGCATGCGTAGAAGTCGATCATTTGATGTTGCGTGAACTCTTCAATTTTCCCTACCCCGAAGCTTTCGGCTGACTCATCTTCAAAGTCGATGGGCTTCAGCTTTCCAGGGTTGTCTAATCGATTGAAATAGACATTCGCAGGACCTGCGATTAAATGAGCGTGCTTGGATTGTGGAACATATACCAGGAATGCCAGTAAGAATAGCAAGTGAATCCACCAGGCTACATAGAAGATGACGATGGAAGCCGTTTCTCCAATGGCTCCAAGTGCTCCTGCAATGAGTGACGCTACAGGCTCTGTCCAGGCAAGTTCTTCACCGTGCCAGATAAGGCCCATTCCGTTCCCTACAAGAACCGAGAGCATTAATCCACCGATGAATAGGAGAACCAATCCTGACTTAAATCCTCTTTTTAAACGAACCAATTTTTCCACATAGCGGCGATGGAAGGCCCAAACAACCGCTACCAGGATCATGAGTGTGACAAGCTCCTGGAAGAACGTGAATCCGGGATATAACGGCCCCAGTGGTAAGTGACTTCCTGGCGCCAGTCCTTTCCATATGAAATCGATGGCTCCGAATTGGACTAAAATGAAGCCGTAGAAGAACATGACGTGGATTGCTCCACTCTTCTTATCCTTCAAGAGCTTCTTCTGTCCGAAGACATTGACCACGATCTTCTGGAATCGTTCCTTGAATCGCTGGTCGAACTCCACTTTCTTTCCGAGCTTAATATATTCAATTCTCGTCTTTACTACATACACAAACAGACTAAGTGCGTAAACGGTCACAAGAATAAATGCAACCCAATTGAGAATGAGTAACCCATTCATTGAAAAACACTCCCCCTTCTTTGGTTCGATTGAACTTCCCCTTTGTTCAAACTTTTACAAACCAAATTAATATTCTGAATAGTTCATATATCCATTATATTATGAATGAGCATTCAGTCAATGGTTTTTATCAAGAAAAATGAAAACCTTTACATGAACAGTCATTCATTCGCCGGAAGTAACCAGGACTTTTTGTACCCCCCATAGGTTTCAATATGAATCATTTAAGGTAAAAGAAGAAAGAGTGCAAAGTAGGTAACATTTAAGGACATACTAATGCTAATGCAGATGAGAGAGTGATTATATGTGGTGGTTCATCCTACTGTTAATAATAGTTGTTGTCATAGGCTGGTTAATGATCGACTTTAAGCTGGGGAGAAGTCGTTTCATCCGGACACGGACCAGAAGAGATTATGAAAAACGAAATAGCAATATTAAATTATTTTCCAGAGGTCCCGAGCTTTTTGATCAAATGTTTAAAGAAATGAAAGAAGCCAAGTCTTCCATTCATGTTTTATTCTATATCGTACAAGATGACCATTTTGCTTTACGGTTTATGGAATTATTGAAGGATAAAGCAAAAGAAGGCGTAGAGGTCCGCCTATTAATGGATCAGATCGGGAGTCATAATGTGCCTAAATCAAAAGTGAGAATGCTGCGTGACGCTGGTGTGGAAGTGGCCTTCTGTCAAAAAGTCAGCCTCCCTTTCTTATTTTTCTCCTCCCAACAGCGTAATCACCGGAAGATCACGGTCATTGACGGCGTGATTGGGTATTTGGGTGGTTATAACGTCGGGAAAGAATATATTGATGAAAATGACATACCCGAGCTGTCCCCTTGGAGGGATTACCATCTTCGTTTAGAGGGTGAAGGTGTTCAAGACTTACAAACAGAATTTTGCATCGATTGGTTCAGGGGGACGAAAAAGGACCTGAGAGACGAAACGAAATACTTTCCTCCGGCCGAAAAAGGAAGCATAACCCATCAGATTTTCCCGACAGAAGGGGTGAATATCGAGGATTTCTTCAAGAAATTCATTGATGATGCCAAAGAGGAAGTCATCATCGGGACTCCTTATTTCATCCCCACTCCCATATTAATGGAAGCACTAAGTGATGCATTGGAACGGGGTGTCATTGTAAGGATCATCATTCCAAATAATGCCGATCATATGTTAGTGAAGGAGGCCGCGTTCCCTTATTTTAGAACCTTGCTGGCTAAAGGGGCAAAGGTGTATCAATTTATGAACGGGTTTTACCATGCCAAGGTAATGATTGTAGACGACTATTTCTGTGATTTAGGTACTGCCAATTTTGATAAAAGAAGTTTCTTCATCAATCTTGAAATCAACAATCTTATTTACGACAAAGAATTTATTCACACATTGAAAAATGAAATGACAAAGGATATGGACGCATCCGACATGCTGAGTGAAAGTGACCTCGCTTCTGTTTCCATTCTCACCCGGATAAAGGAACGGATCGCTTCATCCATTTCCATTTTACTTTAGGGGGAAACCACATGAAAGTCCGATTGGGGTTTGTTGCTAATTCCCTCTCCTTATGGGACGCGAGCCCTGCCAAAACCATGACCTACAAACGATATACTGAGCTTCCGAAAGAGGAACGAATGGATCGCTTGAAGGAAGTAACAAGATTAAACTTGGAACATACGAAACGCATCCTGTATCTGTGTGCAGCTCACGAAATTGAACTGTACCGACTATCAAGCTCACTTGTGCCTTTAGCTACTCATCCGGAAGTCGAGTGGGACTTCCATACTCCTTTCAAAAAAGAATGGAAAGAGTTTGGGGATTTGATCAAGAAGTTTGGGATCAGGGCAAGCTTTCACCCCAATCAATTCACTTTATTCACCAGTCCCAGGCAGCATGTAACGGACAACGCCGTAAAGGATATGGTTTATCATTACCGCATGCTTGAGTATATGGGGATTGAGGATCGCTCGGTCATTAATATTCATATCGGTGGAAGCTATGGTGATAAGGAAGAAACGCTGGTACGTTTTCATGAGAATTTGAAGAGCCTCCCGACTGATGTGAAAGAGATCATGACCCTAGAGAACGATGACAAAACCTATACGGTAGAAGAAACATTAGGTGTTTGTCAAAAAGAAAACATCCCCATGGTCCTTGATATCCACCATCACGAGGCCAACCTTAGTGAGAGGCCTTTAGAAGATTATCTTGAAGCGATTTTTGCCACATGGGAAAAGAGAGATCTCGTTCCCAAAATACATATTTCCTCGCCGAAATCGGAAAAAGCATTCCGCTCTCACGCTGATTTGGTGGATGCAGGCTTTGTAGAAGGATTTTTCAAAACACTCAAGACGTTTGATCAGGACGTTGACTTTATGATTGAAGCAAAGCATAAGGATTTGGCCATGCTTAAGCTGATAGAGGACCTTTCGACGATACGGGGAGTGAAGCGGATTAGCGGCGGAGCGTTGGAATGGTAATGAGAAAGATGAACACTTAGTTGTTCGTCTTTTTTGTTTTGTCTATTCCAGGATCCGGTAACTTTCAAATTCGATGGAAGCTACCGGATCTTGAATAAAATTTCGTATGTAAATTCTATCTAAATACCGATTCAATCCAAGGCTGAATCGCTGTGAAGGCTTTAAAACCAAGATAGATACCTACAATTCCTGCAATTCCGGCCAAGGCAGGCGGTGCGGGGATCGGAAGCTTAAATAGGGCAAAAATAAAACCAACCAGGAAACCGGTCACAATCGCTAAAATAACTGTTTTCATAATATCCTCCTGAACAATATGTCTACTTTTATTATACGTTAAAGCTGGAGAAATATAAGAAAAAGGTCCATCCCGAGGGACGGACCTTCTTCATTTATCGTCCTTACATTTTTTCCGGAGCGGCAACTCCGATTAATGCAAGAGCGTTTTGTAATGTGACTCGAACCACTTTTACAAGAGCCAGACGAGCTGTTGTGAGTTCACGGTTTTCTTCATCAAGAACCTTATTGGCATTGTAGAAGCTGTGGAAAGCTGATGCCAGGTCGTTAATGTAGTTCGCCACACGGTGAGGTGTACGTTTATCCGCAGCATCGGCAACCATTTGTGGGAATTCACCTAGTTTTTTCAGTAAATCCACTTCTTTTTCCGTCCCGATCAGCTTTAAGTCGATCTTGTCTTCTGAAGCGAGTCCCTGCTCCTCTGCTTGACGGAGAATACTGCAAATACGTGCATGGGCATATTGTGCGTAATACACAGGGTTTTCATTGGACTGGGATACCGCCAGGTCCAAATCAAAGTCCATATGCGTATCGGCACTTCTCATGGCAAAGAAATAACGGACGGCATCCAGGCCGACCTCTTCTACAAGCTCACGTAAAGTGACTGCTTTACCTGTACGCTTACTCATCTTCATCTTCTCACCATTTTTATAAAGGTGAACCAGTTGAATCACTTCTACTTCTAATTTTTCACGGTCAAAGCCAAGTGCTTCAATCGCCGCTTTCATACGGGGGATGTATCCGTGGTGGTCAGCACCCCAAATATTGATCAGTACATCGTGTTCACGTTCGAATTTATCCTGGTGATACGAAATATCAGGAGTCAAGTACGTGTACGTTCCATCATTCTTGATGAGCACACGGTCTTTGTCATCCCCAAGTTCAGTGGAACGGAACCAGGTCGCGCCGTCTTCTTCATACACGTGACCATTGTCTTTTAATGTTTTTAACGCAGCATCGATTTTACCATTTTCGTATAGGGATGTTTCAGAGTACCACACGTTGAACGGCACACGGAACATTTCCAGGTCCTTTTGAAGCTTGGCCATTTCGATCTTCAGTCCATACTCACGGAAGAACTTGTAGCGCTCTTCGTCACTTACTTCCGCATATTTCGAACCGAATTCTTCCGCCAGTTTCTTCCCGATTCCGATGATGTCCGCGCCATGATATCCATCTTCAGGCATCGCTTTGTCTTCTCCAAGAGCTTGGAAATAACGGGCTTCAACGGAAATCGCCAGGTTATGGATTTGGTTTCCTGCATCATTGATGTAGTATTCACGGGTTACTTTATAACCTGCTTTTTCAAGAACGTTACATAGGGAATCACCTACAGCCGCTCCACGGGCATGTCCAAGGTGAAGGTCACCTGTCGGGTTGGCAGATACAAACTCCACGTTCACTCTCTCGCCATTCCCCGCGTTTGATTGACCATAATCCTGGTCTTGATCAAGAATCAATGGAATCAAGTCGGTCAGGTATTCATTGTTCATGTAGAAGTTAATGAATCCAGGTCCTGCAATCTCCATTTTTTCAATGGATGCCTTGGACTGGTCGAAGTTCGCCATAATGTCCTCCGCAATCATGCGAGGCGCTTTTTTCGCTACGCGTGCAAGCTGCATCGCCATATTGGTAGAGTAGTCACCATGGGATTTTTCTTTCGGGATTTCTAAAATGACATCAGGAATCTGATCCTCTGTTGCGAGTCCCGCTTTCAGGACCGCTGCCTTTATTTCGGATTTCAGGTTTTCTTGTACTTTTTCGACAATATTCATATCGCTATGCTTCCTCCTTATAGTGAATGGACATAACATAATCCCCTACTGGACTATCTTGCATCTTTAACTCGTAAGAAAGGTTGAAATCCCCTTCCAGCTTGGAGTCACTTTGTGTATGTGAAAGTTTCTTTGTTTTGGTTGTAAGTAAGAGAGTACCCATCTGGCTTTCGTAAGAACCATTTTGTTCCTCCCGTTCGTTAAAGGCCATTCTCATTTTCACTGCACCGCTTCTGAGAATGAGAGCCTGCTGGTCCGAGACTTTAACAATCGTATGGGTGGTTCCTTCCTCTTGCACCTCATCGTACTTCAGGAAAACGGCATCTCCTTTTTCATAGTATCGACCAAATGATACCAGTTCAAAAGAGTCACTTTCCTCTCCTATTGTGATTTTGGTTTTCAAGTGAACTTTGACAGGGGTGTAATCTGTTTTTGCCGTCAAACCACTCACATCCTTTTCTATTTTAGGGTCCGATCAAGTGATAGGTCCGTCCCTCTTTTAGACGTCCCTTCCTTCTAACTAATTAAGTATAAGAAGTATTGTGGGAAAATGCAATGGAACACGATGAGTTTTCAATTTCGGGAGTGGATGTAAGCGGATTTATGGTAAAAGAAAAGCCCCTTCCGACAATCAGAAGAGGCTTTTGGGAGTTTATTTTACCCAACCAAGGAGCATTTCGCGAATCAGCTTACTTGCTGTATTGGCTGTTTGCTCTGATGAATCATAGATCGGGGCGACTTCTACAAGGTCTGCACCCACTACATTCACGTCAGAGTGAGCGATGGCATGGATCGATGCCAGTAATTCTTTAGACGTAATCCCGCCGCAATCCACGGTTCCTGTACCAGGAGCGTGGGCAGGGTCCAGCACGTCTATATCAATCGTCACATATACAGGACGTCCTGCAAGCTTCGGAAGAATTTCCTTCAACGGCTCAAGTACTTCAAATTTCGAAATGTGCATACCGTTTTCTTTCGCCCATTGGAATTCTTCTTTCATCCCGGAACGGATTCCGAAAGAGTAGACATTCTTTGGTCCGATATGCTCAGCGATTTTGCGGATTGGAGTGGAATGAGATAGTGGCTCCCCTTCATAATCTTCACGAAGATCTGTGTGAGCATCCATATGGATGATCGCAAGGTCCGGGTATTTCTTAGCGACCGCTTTCATGACCGGCCATGAGACCAAGTGCTCTCCACCCATTCCAAATGGGATTTTCCCGTCGCCAAGAAGACCATCGATATAATCCTCAATCATATCAATGCTTCGCTGCGGGTTACCGAATGGCAATGGAATATCCCCGGCATCAAAGAATTTCACTTCTTCAAGCTCACGGTCGAGATAGGCACTGTACTCTTCCAAACCGATCGAAACTTCACGAATACGAGTCGGGCCAAAACGGGATCCCGGGCGGTAACTTACCGTCCAATCCATCGGCATACCGTAAAGAACGACCTGGCTATCCTCATACGAAGGATGACTCTTAATAAACACATTACCTGAATACGCCTCATCAAAACGCATACTCTTCAACCTCTCTTTTTAGAGGGACGGACCTTCAGGAGG